>JBDNIX010000338.1:0-2692 GCA_041688045.1 Nitriliruptoraceae bacterium | reverse complement strand
GCGCCCGGTCCGGAGCGCTGAGCCCATGGCGCGACGGGTCCGCGGACTGACCGGCGAGGACGTCGGGCGTCTCCCCGGTGCCTGCGCCACCTGCCTGTTCTGGGAACTCGGCGCGGATTGCCCCGAGCCGCGGACCCGAGCCGTGCCCGCCGGCACACCGCTCATCCACCGCTTTCCGTCGGATCCGGGCGTCCGCAAGCAGGCTTGGGTGTCCGCGCGCGTCCAGGAAGGCATGCCTCCGGGCCGCGTCGTCCTCCTGGACGACCAGGTGGTCGCGTACGCGCTGTTCGCGCCGTCGCGGGTCTTCGCCCCGCGTTGGGGCCCGGTGCCGGCGGCGAGCGGGGATGTCCTGCTGCTCGCCACGGCCTGGGTTCTACCGGTCCACCGCGGCGCGGGAATTGGTCGGTTACTGGTTCAGGCGGCGGTCAAGGAGGCCCTGCGGATCGACGCACCCGCGGTGGAGGCGTACGGGGATCGCCGCTTCCGTGAACGCAGTTGTTCGCTGCCGGCGGGTTGGCTGTTGCACGAGGGCTTCGAGGTCCATGCCGAGCATCCGCGCACCCCGCTGTTCCGACTGGACGTGCGGCGCACGGCGCGATGGGCACAGTCCCTGGAGCACGCCTGGGAGGAAGTTCTGGGTCGGCTGCCGCACCCGGTCCCGGTCACCCGACCGCAGCGTGCCCGTGGTGTTCCGACGGCCGGCTGAGGCGTCCGGTGGGGTATCCTTCCAGACTCTCTCGATGTCGAGATATCTGCGGCCAGACGCCCGGACGTCGTCGCGCCCGGACTCGGCGAGGATCCGCCCGTGCGTGCGTACCGAAACCTGTTGGCGACCCCGGAAGCCCGGTGGCCGTTGATCAGCTCGACCGTGTCCCGTCTCACGCCGGGCATGATCGTGCTGGCGATCGTGCTACTCCTCGTCGAGTTCGACTACAGCTACATCGTTGCCGGAATCGTGACCGCGGCACATCAGATCGGCGTCGCGGTCGCCTCTCCGCTGCAGGGCAAGCTGGCTGACCGGTTCGGTCCGCCTCGGGTGCTGTTTCCCGACGGGGTTGCCTACCTGCTCGGCACCGTGGCGTTCGTCGCTGTCGTCCCCGGCCGGCCGATTCCCCCCGTGCTGGTGGTGTTGGCGGTCGTGACCGGCATGGTCTACCCGCCGACGACCGCGTGCTCACGCGTCGTACTGTCGCGACTGTTCCCCACCGGGCAGTTGCGAACCACCGCTTTCGCCATCTCCACCATCGCCGTCGAGTTGGGGTTCGTCGTGGGACCGCTGGTTGCGGTCGCTGTCGCGGATTCCGTTGGTGCCGGATGGGCGGTCGTCGGCGCGGGATTGGCTTCGGGAGTCGGGGCGATCGGGTTCGCATCGACCGCGGCGGCACGCGAGGTTCCCCGGCGAGACCGATCTCGAGACGCCCTGGCAGCGTTGCGCTCCCCTGGGATCCGGGTCCTGATCCTGGCGATCGGCTTCATCGCCGTGGCATTCGGAGTCCTCGACATCACCGTCCCGGCGTTCGCAGACCTCATGGAGACGCCCCGGGCGGCCAGCCTCGTGGCCGCGATCGCCGCCGGCAGCCTGCTCGGCGGCCTGATCTACGGCGGACGACAGTGGCCGGGAACCATCACCGCGCGTCTGTGCCTACTGTCCGGTGTGTTCGCCGGCGGCCTGTTCCTCGTCCCATTCTCGCTCTCCTCGATCCCTCTGTTCGGCGTGGCGTTGTTCCTCGGCGGGCTCTTTCTCGGACCCACGACGATCGCTGCGTTCGAACTCATCGACGACCTGGCAATTCGTGGCACCCAGACCGAGGCACAGCAGTGGACGCAGGCATCCGTGCTGATCGGGGTCGCGTTCGGCGCCTCGCTGGCGGGCGCAGCGGTCGACCTGGGCGGGCCGGGCCTGGCATTCTTCGGCGGGTCGGTGTTCGTCACCATCGGTGCGTTGATGATCACCCTGCGGCGGCGGCGACTGGTTCCGGTCGCAGAGAACGTGGATCACGGTGCCATGGCCGTG
The DNA here is from genome assembly GCA_041688045.1 of Nitriliruptoraceae bacterium. GTDB lineage: Bacteria > Actinomycetota > Nitriliruptoria > Nitriliruptorales > Nitriliruptoraceae > CSSed11-175R1. The sequence goes on along the minus strand of JBDNIX010000338.1, from coordinate 678 downwards.
GCGCCCCCGATCCATCGAGGTATGCCACCCGCGGTGGATCCCGTCATGGACCCGACCGACTAGTCGGTCGCCAGGTGTTCGGCGTCAGGCCGACGTGTCCTGTGCGATCCGGGTTCCAGCGGTCACCGCAGCCGCTCTGCCGTTGGTTTTCGGTTGGCTGCCGAGCAGAAACGCCACGACGGCGTCGACCAGGGCGCCGGCGATGGTCCGCTGATGGTGGTGGTCGCTGAGGCATTCGCCCTCATCGGGATGGCTGAGGAATCCCACCTCGACGACCACGGCTGGTGCCCGCGATCGTTGCAGCAGGGCCAGCGTCGAGGCATGGACGCGACAGTGGTCCGTCCCGGTGGCCTCGACGACGTGGTCGACCGCCAGTTCGGCGAGGGTGCGCCCTCGATCGGACACGAAACCGTCGGTACCGAAGTGGTAGCCGGCGGCACCGCGTGCGCGAGGTGACGGGTCCCGGTTCACGTGGATCGACAGGATCACCTCGACGTCTTCGCGGTTGGCGTGATCCGCGCGCTCGGATGGTGTCGGTGACGTGCCGGGACCACGACTCAGCACGACATGGGCGCCCAGGGCAGCCAGCTGGCCTTCGACGAGCGACGCGATCTCCCAGGTCACCTCGTGCTCACGGGCCCCGTTCGGGCCAATGAGTCCAGGATCCTCGGGTCCGCG
>JBDNIX010000337.1:0-3463 GCA_041688045.1 Nitriliruptoraceae bacterium | reverse complement strand
CTTCAGCGGATTTCCAGGACCAGGTCGCCAGGCTCCAGCTTGGTCCCCGACGGTGCCACGATGCGTGTGACGCGTCCGGCCATCGGGGCCGTGATCCGCGATTCCATCTTCATGGCCTCGATGACGGCGACCACGTCCCCCGCGGCCACCTCGACGTCTTCGCCCACGGAGATGCTGACCACGCCGGTCATGGGTGCGGCGACGTCGCCGGGCTGGTCCGTGTCCGCCTGCTCACGGGACGGGCGCAGCGAGTCGATCCGTCGGTCGCGCACCTCGATGGGGCGGGGTTGCCCGTTGACGCGACACCACAGGGTGCGGATGCCGCGGTCGTCGGCGTCGGTCACGGCCTCCAGGTCGATCAGGAGTTGCTTGCCGGGCTCGAGGTCGATGGCGACCTCCTCGTCCGGACTCAAACCGTAGAAGAAGACGGTGCTGGGTAGGCGCCAGACCTCGCCGTGCGCCGAGGTGACGGCGAGGAAATCCGCAGCCGGGTCCGGGAGCAGCAGCTCGGTGACGGTGCTGCGACGCCGGTCGGCGTCTGCCAGTGCCGCGATCTGCTCATCGCTGAGTTCCTGGCGGTCCGGCAGGCCGCGGGTCACGGCACGGGTGCGCAACGGTTCGGGCCAGCCAAACGGTGGTGTGCCCAGGTCACCTTCGAGGAAGCCGAGCACCGACCCGGGCAGGTCCGCCGCCAGCGGGTCCGCGACGATGTCTTCGGGCGCCCGGCCCGTGGACAACAGGTACAGCGCCAGGTCCCCCACCACCTTGGAGGTCGGGGTGACCTTGATCAGTCCGCCGAGTAGTTCATCGGCGACGACGTACGCGTCGGCCACCTCCTCGAAGCGGTCGCCGAGTCCCAGCGCCGCGGCCTGCTGCTTCAGGTTCGACAGCTGGCCGCCGGGGATGCGGTGGCGGTAGACGTCGCCGGTGGGTGCGCGGAGCCCGGCGTCGAACGGGGCGTACAGGGACCGCAACGATTCCACGAACGGCTCCAGACGCACCACCTCGGCCAGGTCCAGGCCCGTGGACCGGTCGTGGTGCTGCAGGGCGGCGACCAACGCGCCCAGCGACGGCTGGCTGGTGCCTCCCGCCAGCGGCGCCGCGGCCGCGTCGACGGCATCGACACCGGCTTCAATCGCGGCGAGGTAGGTGGCCAACTGCCCGCCAGCGGTGTCGTGGGTGTGCAGGTGGACAGGTTGGTCGAACCGCTCGCGCAGGGCGGTCACCAACTGCACGGCTGCGGGTGGACGCAGGACGCCCGCCATGTCCTTGATGCACAGGATGTGCGCGCCGGCAGCGGCCAACTGTTCGGCGACGCCGAGGTAGTGGTCGAGGGTGTAGCGGTCCTCGGCCGGGTCGGCCAGGTCGCCGGTGTAACACAGGGTTCCTTCGGCGACGGCGCCGACGTCGCGGACGGAACGGATCGCGTCCACCATCCGGCCGGGGTCGTTCTGGGCGTCGAAGACCCGGAAGATGTCCACACCTGCCGCGGCGGCTTCCCGGACGAACGCGTCGACGACCGCTGAGGGGTAGTTGGAGTAGCCGACGGCGTTGGCACCTCGCAGCAGCATCTGGAGGCAGACGTTGGGTACCGCCTCCCGGATCCGCTCGAGCCGCTCCCACGGGTCCTCATGTAGGAACCGCAGGGCGGCGTCGAAGGTCGCGCCGCCCCACATCTCCAGGGACAGCGCGCCGGCCAACGATTTCGCCAGGTGCGGAGCCAGGGCCAGCAGATCGACGGTGCGGACACGGGTGGCCAAGATCGATTGGTGGGCATCGCGCAGGGTGGTGTCGGTGACCGCGACACCCGTGCGTGCCCGCAGCCAGGTCGCGAACGCCTCCGGGCCATCCGCCTGCAGACGATCGCGCGTCCCCGGCGGCGGGTCGACGCCGCGGTCCAGCGGCGGCAGCTTCGCGTGGACATCGACCGCGGTCGGCCGTTCGCCATGGGGCTGGTGCACGGTCACGTCACCGATGTAGGCCAGCAGGCGCGACGTGCGATCCCGACCGACGTCGGCGCTGGTCAGGTGCGGCCGGTCGTCGATGAAGCTGGTGTCGAGCATCCCGGCGGCCAGGTCGGGGTCGTCCAGGACGGCCAGCAGGAAGCCGATGTTGGTGTCGACACCCCGGATCCGGAACTCGCGTAGCGCCCGACTGGCCCGTCGTGTCGCCGCAGGAAGGTCCCGTCCCCGGGCGGTGAGCTTGACCAGCATCGGGTCGAAATACGGCGACACGACGGCGCCGACGAACTCGGCGGCCGCGTCCAACCGGATCCCGGCGCCAGCGGCTGACCGGTAGGTCGTGATCGTGCCGGTGTCGGGGCGGAACCCGTCAGCCGGGTTCTCGGTCGTGATGCGGCATTGCACGGCGGTGCCGCGGATCTGGATGCGGTCCTGGGTCAACCCGAGGTCGACCAGGGTGGCGCCATCCGCGATGCGCAACTGGGACTGCACCAGGTCGACGTCGGTGATCTCCTCGGTCACCGTGTGCTCGACCTGGATCCGCGGGTTCATCTCGATGAAGACGTGCTCGCCGGTCGCGGTGTCGACCAGGAACTCCACGGTCCCTGCGTTGCAGTAGGCCACCTGCCGGGCGAACGCCAGGGCGTCCTCGGTGAGCCGCTCACGGAGCTCCGGGTCCAGGTTCGGCGCCGGAGCGACCTCCAGCAGCTTCTGGTGCCGCCGCTGGATGGAGCAGTCCCGCTCGTACAGATGCACCGTGTCACCGGTCGCATCAGCGAGGATCTGCACCTCGATGTGCCGGGGCCGGGTGACCGCCTTCTCCAGGAACACGGTCGAGTCACCGAACGACCCGGCGGCCTCACGACGCGCGGTCGCGACCGCTTCACGCAGGTCGTCGGCGCGTTCGACACGACGCAGACCGCGGCCCCCACCACCGCCCGCCGCCTTGACGAACACGGGATAGCCGATCCGCTCGGCCGCTTCGGCGGCGTCGTCCTCGTGCTCGAGCGGCGGCGAGGCGGCCAGGACCGGGACGCCTGCCTCGATCGCCAGTCTGCGGGCGTGCACCTTGTCGCCGGTGACCTCCAGCACCCGGGGTGGTGGGCCGACGAAGGTGATGCCCGCCTCTTCGCAGCGGGCTGCCAGTACCGCACTTTCGGACAGAAAGCCATACCCCGGATACAGCGCGTCCGCTCCGGAGCGCACGGCCGCGTCGACCAGGACATCCGCATCGAGGTAGCCCGCCAGGGGCCGGTCGACCGGCCCGATCTCGTAGGCCTCGTCAGCCTTGAACCGGTGCAGCGCGTCACGATCCGGATGGGTGAAGACCGCCACCGTCCGTAGATCCAGTTCGACGGCTGCGCGAAGCGCCCGGACCGCGATCTCGCCCCGGTTGGCCACCAGCACCTTGTGCACGCTGCCTCCCTCTCTCGTGGGAACTCGTGACCGGGACTCTAGACAGTCGGGGCGCCAGGCAGTCGGGACGATCAGTCGGTGCGCAG
>JBDNIX010000336.1:0-6362 GCA_041688045.1 Nitriliruptoraceae bacterium | reverse complement strand
CCGAACAGCGGGCCAGAGCATGATCGACGCACCCACGCCCGACAGCGGTGGCCGGGGCGGTTCGATGACTCCGGAAGCGATCGAACGCCGTGTTCAGGAGCGGTTCCCGGCACTGGCCACCGACCTCGGCTTCGGCGAACTGACCGTGCACGTCACCCCCGACACCCTCCTCGACGTGCTGGCCTTCTGCCGCGACGACGCCCAGCTGTCCTGCGAGATGCTGGCCGATCTGTCCGGCGTGCACTGGCCCGCTGGCGAGCACATCATCGAACGGCAGCCGTCCACGACCGGCTGGCCGGACTACCGCGTGTCACGCGATGTCGGTGTCGTCGAGGTGCTCTACATCCTGCGGTCGATGACCCGCAACCACTGGTTCCGCCTGTCGGTCGCCACCGACGACACCGCCCCGAAGCTGCCGTCGGTCGTCGATCTCTATCCGACGGCCAACTTCCACGAACGTGAGGTCTTCGACTTCTTCGGCGTCGAGTTCGACGGGCACCCGGACCTGACGCGCATCCTGATGCCCGATGACTGGGTCGGCCACCCGCATCGTAAGGACTATCCCCTCGGCGGCGTCGACATCCCGTACAAGAACGACAAGTTCATCCCGCCACCTGACGAACGCGATCTGCGTGAGGTGATCGAATGACCACCACCGAGCCCGGCACGGGCGGCGCTGCCGCATCCGGGGAGGAGATCTACGTCGACGGTGCGGACTGGGAGTCGGTCGTCGATGCGGTCACCGACGACATCATCACCGTCAACATGGGCCCGCAGCACCCGTCGACCCACGGCGTGCTGCGCCTGGTCCTCCAACTCGACGGTGAAACCGTCCTGCGTTTGAAGCCCGTCATCGGCTATCTGCACACCGGGATCGAGAAGAACGCGGAATACCGGACGTGGGTGCAGGGCACCACGTTCTTCACCCGCATGGACTATCTGGCGCCGCTGCACAACGAACTCGCCTTCTGCCTCGGTACAGAGAAGCTGCTCGGCATCGAGGTGCCGGAGCGCGCCCAGGTCGTTCGCATCATCATGACGGAGTTCAACCGCATCGCCAGCCATCTGGTGTGGTTGGCGACCGGCGGTCTGGAACTCGGTACCACCACGATCATGACGGCCGGATTTCGTGAGCGGGAGCACATCCTCGATCTGTTCGAGTCCCAGTCCGGCCTCCGGATGAACCACGCCTACATCCGTCCCGGTGGGTTGGCGATGGACGTCACCGACGATTTCAAGCAGCGGTGTGAGGCGCTGCTCGAATTGCTGCCGAAGAAGATCGGTGAGTACGAGGACCTGCTCCTCGAGAACCCGATCTGGAACGACCGTCTGCGCGACGTCGGCCACATCTCCGCCGAGCGGTGCTACGCGCTCGGGATCACGGGTCCGCTGCTGCGTGCCGCCGGCGTGGCCTACGACCTGCGCAAAGCCCAGCCGTACTCCGGGATCGAGGCGTTCGACTTCGACGTCGCCACGGACGACTCGGGCGATTCGTTCGGGCGTTTCCTGGTCCGTATCGAGGAGATGCGGCAGTCGATGCGCATCATCCGCCAAGCCCTGGACGTCCTGCCGGGCGGCCCGGTGATGGTCGCCGATCGTGAGATCGCCTGGCCTTCCCAACAGTCGTTGGGTGCGGACGGGATCGGCAACGATCCCGAATACATCCGCCACATCATGGGTGAGTCCATGGAGTCGCTGATCAACCACTTCAAGCTGGTGACCCAGGGGTTCACGGTCCCCGCAGGTCAGGTCTACCAGCCGGTCGAGTCGCCACGTGGCGAGCTCGGGTACGCCATCACCTCCATCGGTACGAACAAGCCCTACCGCGTCCACGTGCGGGATCCCAGCTTCGTCAACCTGCAGGCCGCCGACGAGATGAGTCGGGGCTTGATGGTCTCCGACGTCGTCGTGGTGGTCGCCTCCCTCGACCCCGTCATGGGGGGCGTCGACCGCTGACTGCCCGGTGAGCTGCGCCGCAGCCCACCTGCACCTGCCCCACCGAACCCAGCAGAATCGTCCCACGCCAACCTCGCGAGTTGCCCAGGAGCCCGAGCCGATGCCCTTCACTGACGCCACGCGCAGCGAAGCGCAGCGCCTGATCGCGCGCTACGCCGTCGCTCGGTCAGCCCTGCTGCCGCTGTTGCACCTCGTGCAGTCGGTCGAGGGCTACGTCAGCGAGGACGGGATCGGTTTCTGTGCGGAGCTGCTGGGTCTGACCAAGGCCGAGGTCGGTGCCGTTTCGACCTTCTACTCGATGTACAAGCGCGAGCCGGTCGGTGACTACCTGTTGAGCGTGTGCACCAACCCGACGTGCCAGATCGCCGGGGGGCAGAAGATCTACGACTCGTACGTCGAGGCGTGCGGTGGCGGGCACGTCGATCGTGATGGCGCCGGCGTCATGGTCGAGCACGCGGAATGCCTGGGCATCTGCGACGCCGCTCCGGTCGTCACGATCAACTACGAGAACTACGGACCTGTGACCCAGGACGAGGCCATGGAGTTGTTGGCGAAGGCCAAGGCCGGCGAGCCCCCCGAGTCGCCGCTGTCCAAGCACACGCCCGACACGTTCACCGCCGTCGAGCGCGAGTTCTCCGGCATCGACGACGGCACGGACGACCACCTGATCGAGGCGGCTCGACTCCAGGCCACGATGGCGGCCGGCCCGTCCTACCGCACCGGAGCGACCTCGATCCCCGTCCTGCACCCTGGCGGCGACCCTGCGGGTCACGGCGGTGCGGCGTTCCGCGAGGAGTCCAACATCGGTCCGGTCCGGCCAGTGACCGGGCAAGCCCCCGCCGACGAGGGCGGTGCGCAGGACCTGGACCAGCCCGTCGGTGACGTTCCGAGCGAAGACGACGCCGACACGGAGGAGCGCTGAAGATGGGTATCACCGGTCAGGCGTCGGCACTGTCCTACCGCTACGACGTCGCTGACGTCCACGACATCGACGTCTACGAGCAGCACGACGGCTACGAGGGCCTTCGGAAGGCGCTCGGTATGGAACCGTCCGCCATCATCGAGGCGGTCAAGGAGTCCGGCCTGCGCGGCCGCGGTGGCGCCGGTTTCCCCACCGGGTTGAAGTGGTCGTTCGTGGCCCAGGACACCGGCAAGCCGATCTACGTGGTGTGCAACGCCGACGAGGGCGAACCGGGCACGTTCAAGGACCGGTCGCTCATGGAGCTCGACCCGCACCAGCTGGTCGAAGGCATGATCGTCGCCGGTATCGCGCTGAATGCGGTGGCCGGCTACATCTACCTTCGGGGCGAGTACGCCCACTCCGGCCGCCGCCTGGCGAAGGCGATTCGGCAGGCGTACGACAAGGGCTACCTCGGTGCGGATGTGATGGGGTCGGGCAAGCGCTACGACCTCACGCTGCACCGGGCCGCTGGCGCCTACATCTGCGGCGAGGAGACCGCGCTGCTGGACTCGCTGGAGGGCCGCCGCGGGCAACCTCGGCTGCGCCCGCCGTTCCCGGCGACCGCTGGCCTGTGGGGCTGCCCCAGTACGGTCAACAATGTGGAGTCAATCGCCGCCGTGCCGTTCATCCTGCGCCACGGGGTCGACTGGTGGCGTCAGTGGGGCACGGAGAAGTCGCCCGGCACCAAGCTCGTGTGCATCTCCGGCGAGGTCAACAACCCCGGCAACTATGAAGCCGCGCTCGGCACCCCGATCAGCGACCTGATCGAGATGGCCGGTGGGATGCTCGATGGCCGCGAGCTGAAGTTCTTCTGCCCCGGCGGGTCGTCGACGCCCCTGCTGCCCGCCTCCGCAGCGGACACCGATTATACCTTCGAGGCCATCCAGGAGGCCGGGTCGCTGCTCGGCACCGGCGCGCTGATGGTGTACTCGGATCAGACCTCGGTGGTGTCGGTGGTGCGACGGTTCACGGAGTTCTACGAGCACGAGTCCTGCGGGAAGTGCACGCCCTGCCGCGAAGGTGCGTACTGGTTGTCCCAGATCTACCAGCGCATCGACACCGGCAACGGGCGCATGGAGGACCTCGATCTGCTGGAGGATCTGTGTGACAACATCTTCGGCCGGGCCTTCTGCGCGCTGGCGGACGGGATGGTCTCGCCGATCGTCGCCAGCTTGAAGTACTTTCGCGATGAATACGTCGAGCACATCCGCCAGGGCCGCAGTCCCTTCGGTGTCGAGCCGCGGCGTGACATCGCCACGGTCACCTTCACCCATGCAGGCGGCTATGAACCGGCGCCGCCGGCGACCCCCCGGGACGAGCTCGAGACCGAGCCGACGTCCGAACCCGCCGGGCAGGCGTGACGATGACGGAGAAGCCCGTGGATGAGGTCACCTTCACGATCGACGGTCAGCAGATCACCGTTCCCAAGGGAACGCTGATGATCCGCGCCGCCGAACAGCTCGGCATCATCGTGCCGCGGTTCTGCGATCACCCGTTGCTCGACCCGGTGGGTGCCTGCCGCCAGTGCGTCGTCGAGGTCGAGGGACTACCGAAGCCCATGATGGCCTGCACGACGACCGTCATGCCGGACAAGGCTGTCAAGACCCACCGCACCTCGGACATGGCACGCAAAGCCCAGGAGGGCACGCTCGAGTTCCTGCTGATCAACCACCCGCTCGACTGCCCGATGTGCGACAAGGGTGGGGAGTGCCCGCTGCAGGACCAGGCGCTCGCCCACGGGTCCAACACCTCGAGGTTCATCGACCAGAAACGCCGGTACGACAAGCCGGTGGCGGTCAGTGAGCAGATTCTGTTGGACCGCGAACGCTGCGTCCTGTGCGCCCGCTGCACCCGGTTCGCCGAGCAGATCTCCGGTGAACCGTTCATCGAACTGTTCGAGCGCAGCGCTCTCGAGCAGGTCGCCATCTACGAGGACGAGCCCTACGAGTCCTACTTCTCGGGCAACGTCATCCAGATCTGCCCCGTCGGTGCGCTGACCTCCACGTCGTACCGGTTCAAGGCTCGGCCCTTCGACGTGGTCACTACGCCGTCGGTCTGCGACCACTGCTCCGCCGGCTGCACCCTGACCGTGCAGTCACGGCGGGGTGAGGTGCAGCGGCAGCTCGCCCGTACGAACATGGCCGTCAACGAGGCGTGGAACTGCGACAAGGGACGGTTCGGGTTCGCCCACATCACCGCGGCGACCCGTGTCACCGAGCCGCGGCTCCGCGAGGGCGAGCAGTTGGCCACCTCCAGCTGGACGCAGGCCCTACGTGCGAGCATCTCCGCCATCAGCGCGGCCAACGACGCCGGCCCCGGCCGGGTCGCGGTGCTGACCGGATCGCGCCTGGCCGACGAGGACGCCTACGCCGCCTCCAAGTACGTCCGCACCGTGCTCGGTAGCGACGATCTCGATCACCGCACGCGGTTCGCTCCACCCACCGAACGCGACGAGCTCACGGCGCTCGTCGGTCGCGACACCGCCACCTACGCCGAGGTAGAGGCCGCCCCGGTGATCGTGGTCGCGGGACTGGACCCTGAGGAAGAGGTCCCGATCCTGCACCTGCGCCTGCGCAAGGCGTGGCGGGCCGGCAAGGCCCGGATCGTGGTCGTCGGCCCGGAGTTGGGCACGCTCGCGGACCTTGCCTGGCGCCACCTGCCGACGGGCATCGGCCGGGAGGCCGACGCCCTACGCGCCCTCACGCAGGATGCGGACAATGAGGTTTCGGCCGCACTGGCCGACGTCGATGCACCGGTCGTGCTCGTCGGTGAGCGTGCGGGAGCGGGAAGCATCACCGCGGCCGCAGCGCTGGCCGACCAGGTGGACGGCAGCTTCGCCTACGTGCCGCGCCGTGCCGGCGCCCGGGGCGCGATCGAAGCCGGTCTGACGGCCGGCATGCTTCCGGGTGGCCGACGCCTCGACGATGCAGACGACCGTGCCGCGTTGGAAGCGCACTGGGGCGAGCTGCCCACCGAACCGGGTCGTGATCTGCACGCCATCCTGACCGACGCCGCCGCCGGCAAGATTGACGTGCTGCATCTCATCGGCGTGGATCTGGCCACCGACGCCGCCTCGACTGAACTGGCGCGATCGGCCCTGGCCAAGGTCGGGACGGTCATCGTCCAGGACCTGGCTGAGACCGCCACGCTGCTCGAGTTCGCGGACGTCGTCCTGCCGGCCAGCGGCCGGCAGGAGCGGGCCGGCACGAGCACCAACTGGGAAGGCCGGTCGCAGCGCTTCTCCCGGGCCGTCGACGGGCCGTCGTTGGTGCAGGACGACTGGGAGATCCTGATGCAGTTGGCGGCGCTGTTGGGCAAGGACCTGGGCTTCAACGACCTCGACGCCCTGCGTGCGGAGATAGCGAGGATCGGTCGTCGCGACGCCCCACACGATCTGCCCGCCGACCTGCCCGTCGACCTGCCCACCGACGCTGTGGGCGGGGGG
>JBDNIX010000335.1:0-13251 GCA_041688045.1 Nitriliruptoraceae bacterium | reverse complement strand
TGCTCACGTCTGGAAGGCCACGTCCGGTGCTCGAACTCCCTGAAGCAGAGGTGTTGCGCCGGGACCTGGAGAAAGAGGTCGTCGGCAAGCGCATCAAGGACGTGGTCGTCCAGACACCCAGTGTCGTGCGTCCGTTCCACCGCAATCGTCCGGAACTGGTCAAGGCACTCGAAGGCCGCAAGGTCGAAGCTGCTCGCCGTCGCGGAACGGTTCTCTTTCTGGGCCTCGACGAGGACAAGACCTGGATCATCGACGCGGGCGAGCACGGCTCGCTGCACCGCGAGACCGCGACCGAGGACCCGGGTCCCGACACCCACCTGGTGGTCACGTTCACGATCGGTGGCGCAATCCACGTGTCCGAACCGGGTGATGACCCCTCCATCCATACCGGCGTGGTGCCGACGAGTGAGGCGCTGGAAGCCGCCGGTGTCTCTCCGGACGCGCTCGACCCGCTGGATGACAACCCTCCGTGGATGGAGTTCGGCCGGTTCCTGGCAGACGCCGATGGTCCGCTCAAGTTGGTGTTGACCGACCCCACGCGCATTGCTGGACTCGGGCCCGTGTACAGCGATGAAATCCTCTGGGAAGCAGGTCTGCGGCACGATCACCGTTCAGGATCCCTGTCGACCCAGGAGATCCGCCGGCTGTACCGCGCGATGCAGGAGGTCATCACCCTGGCCATGAAGGCCGCCGGATCGTCGTTGGACGAATCGGAAGCCGATGCAGCCATCAATGACGACGGTGAGGCCGCCGAGCACCTCAAGGTCTACGGTCGCGCCGGGCGGCCGTGTGTGCGATGCCGCAAACCCATCGTGCGCACCCGGATCAAGAAGGGCGTGTACACCTATCGCTGCGAACAATGCATGATCTGAGCGGTCGGTGATGGCAACCCGTGGCGGATGCGACGCCGCGGACTGCGTGGAGGCGAGATGGCGGACGTCGTCGGGCGACGCGTGAGAATCCACGGCCAGGTCCAGGGCGTCTTCTTCCGGGACCGGACGCGCCAGGTTGCGCAGGACCACGGCGTCGCCGGCTGGGTCGCCAACCGTCGGGACGGCACCGTGGAGGCGTGGCTCGAGGGACCTCCGGAGGGGGTCGACGCGGTCCTGGACTGGATCGACGCCGGTGGACCGCCGGCGGCACGGGTGACTCGCGTGGACCGCGACGAGGTCGCCCCGGCCGGACACGATCGCTTCGAGGTGCAGCCTCACTGACCCCGAGCGGTGCCCCGATCCCCCCGGGAGGCCCAACGTCCGCGGGCACCGGGTCGAAGGTCGGTGGACGTCGTGACGAGCCCTGCGATAGAGTTTGACCAACAACGCGTCCGGCGCGTCCCTCCTCCGGGTGCCGGCTGACCCTCGCCAGGCACAGACCCGGGCACCGACCCTGGACCGAGCGAGCCCACCAACAGGGAGGACCACGATGGGGAAGGCCCTGATGGGCTCCCACGTCGCGCCGGCGAGCCTGCAACTCCTCGACGAGGTACGGGTGCTGCGGCAGCGGGTCGCAGATCTGGAACGCGCGCTCGCCGAGGCAGAGGCGGCGCGTGACCGTCGAGAGATCCCGACCGACGAGCGGGAGCCTGCGCACAGCTGAGCCGGTCGCGTGCGCTCGGAGCGCAGGCGAGCCCCACCGCGTCATCGCTAGGCTGCGGGTTCGATGGTTTGCGGGAGCGTGGTGACCGGCCCTGTCGGTCCACGCCCGACGCCCACCGTCGTCCCCCGTCGTCGATGCGCAGCGCGCCCTGTGGAGGCAGTGTGTTCCTCAGGTCCCTGTCGATGCGCGGGTTCAAGTCCTTCGCCGATCGCACCGTGCTGGACGTCGAGCCCGGTATCACGGTCATCGTCGGGCCCAATGGGTCGGGCAAGTCCAACGTCGTCGATGCCCTGTCGTGGGTGTTGGGAACCAATTCCGCCAAGAAGGTCCGTGGCGGCGCCATGTCGGACGTGGTGTTCGCGGGTTCGCCGACGCGGAACCGGGCGGGCCGAGCCCACGTCGAAATCGTGATCGACAACGCCGACGGGCGGCTGTCGGGCGCGGGTCTTGGTACGGCCGAGAGCGCCGGTGCGTTCTCCGAGGTTCGGGTGGCACGGACCATCCACACCGACGGTGAGGCCAGCTACCAGATCAACGGCGAACAGGTCCGGGCGCTGGACGTCCAGGAGTTGCTCTCCGACACGGGGCTCGGCCGCGAGTTGCACACCATCGTCGGGCAGGGGCAACTCGACGAGATCCTGAATGCGAAGCCGGAGGAGCGTCGCCGCTACATCGAGGAAGCGGCCGGAATCCTCAAGCACCGTCGACGTCGTGAGCGAGCGCTGCGCAAGCTCGATCAGGTCGACGGGCACATCGACAAGCTCAAGACCGTGCTGCGCGAGCTGCGTCGGCAGCTGCGACCGCTCGAACGTCAGGCGGAAGCCGCCGACCGGCATGCCGCGCTGCAGGCGGAGTTGCGCGAGGTCAAGGTCCGCATCGCCGCGCTCGAACTCGACCGACTGACGCAGCTGGCTGCCGCAGAGAACCACGACGACGATCGGACCGGGTCAGCGTTGGCTGAGGTCGAGGCACGGCGGAACGAGGCCCAGCACCAGGTGTCGACCCTGGAGGCGGAGCTCGAGCGCCTGGGACCCGTCGTTGACCGGGCCCAGGCCACGGTCCACGGGCTGACGTCATTGGGCGAACGCCTCCGGGGCACCTCGGATCTGATCGAGGCCAAGCGCCGCCACCTCGTCGAGTACGTCGAGGAGCCGCTGGCGGGGCGCCCGCCCGACGAGCTGCGTGCGCAGGCCGATCTGGTCGGTGCGCAGCGAGCCGAACGCGACGACGAGCTGACTGCGGACCGCAAGGTTCTGGAGGAGGCGACCGCGACGCGACGCGACGCCGAGCTGGCCCGTCGGGCCCATGAGCAGAAGTTGCAGGCCGAGCGCCGGCGGCGCGCCGAACAGCGCGAGCGGGTGTTGCGCTGGGAGGGTGAGGTCTCCGCGCTGCGTGGATCGACCGCTTCGGCGGAGGCCGAACTGGGACGCATCACCTCGATGCTGTCGTCGTTGGACGGCCGCATCGTCGAGGCCGAGCGTGAGGTCGCTGGCGTTCAGGACGAGATCCACCGCCTGGACACCTCGGAGGTACAACTGACCGCCGCCCTGGAGGACGCGGAGGCCCTGGTCGCCGAACGTTCCGAGGTCGAGCACGACCTGGCGGCACGGACACGTGACCTCGATGCGAAGCGGGCGTCGCAGCTCGCGCGCGCACAGGCCTTGCGCACGGCCCTCGAGGAGACCGATGGCGGCGGTGCCGCGCTGTTGGACGCCGACCTCGACGGTGTGCTCGGCCCGGTCGCGGACCACGTTCGCGTCGCCGGGGGCCAGGATGGTGCGGTGGCGGCTGCGCTCGGTCCCCTCGGCGAAGCGATCGTGGTCACGACGCCCGAACGGGCGCGTCGTGCGGTCGCGTGGATGCGTGAGACCGACGCGGGCAGCGCCATCGTCCTGGCGGCCCGACAAACGTCGCCGGTGGCCGTGCCGATCGACGAGGAACGCCGGGAGCGGCTGGAGGCGGCCAAGGCGCGTCCGGTCGCGGACCTGCTCGAGCCTGCGTCGCACGGCGAGGTCGAGGCCGGCGTCACCGCGGCCTTGCGCCAGGTCCTGGCCCGTACGTACGTCGTCGGCGACTGGGACACGGCCGTCCTGCTGCACGGCCGAGAAACCGACCTGACCTTCGTGACGCCGGACGGTGACGTCGCGGGGCCGAACGGATTCCGCGCCGGCGGTCCCCAGGAACGGTCATCGGTTCTGACCGCGACCGCCGCCGATCAGGCTGAAGCACGCGCTGATGAGTTGCGGATCGCGCTCGCCGGGGTAGCAGAGGACCGCACGTCTGCGGCCGCGTCCCTGGCCGACGCCGACCAGCAACTCAAGACCGCTACCGAGCGCATCAACGAGTCCGACGCGCGTATCACGGGTGCGGCCGAGCGGCTCGCGCGACTCAACAAGGAACTGCATTCGTTGTCGACGCAGCGCGAGGTGGTCTCGGCCCAGAAGGACGAACTGGACGAGGTCATCGAGCGCGACCGCACGGCGCTGTCCGAACTGCACGGTCGCGGACCCGCCGACGACCCGGACGACATCGAGGACGGTCCGGACGATCTGGCTGCCGATCTGGACGACCGCGTCGAGGTGGCACGTGAACGGGAGTTGGACGCCAGGGTAGCCCTGGAGCGGATCACCGAACAGGTTCGACACCTCGAGGTGCAGGAGACGTCGCTGCGCCGCGAAGCCGACGACGTCGAAGCGGCGCTGGCCCAGGCGGCGCGTCGCCGCGAAGCTCGCCGGCACGGCATCGAACGGTGCGGTGAGCTCGCGATCGTCGCCCGTGACGCCATCGAGGGCCTGCAGCAGGCGATCGTGGAGGCCGGGAATGAACGTGACGACCTCCAGGCACAGATGGTCGCGCGACGCCAGGAACTTGGCGCCGCCCGCGACGCCCTGACCGATCTCGGTGGTGAGTTCGACGAACTGCGCGAGCGCCGCCATGCGTCAGAGATGCGACAGGCCGACGTGACCTCCCGGTTGGAGTCGCTGGAGCGGCGTCTGCGGGCCGAACTGTCTCTGACCCCCCACGAGGTGCGCGCGGAGCATCCCGACGCGGCCGGATACGACCCCGATCAACTGGCCGAACGCGAAGACGTCCTGGTTCGCAAGATCGGCCTGCTGGGGCGTGTGAACCCACTGGCCCTCGAGGAGTTCAAGGCGCTGGAAGAACGCCATGCCTTCCTGTCGGATCAACTCGACGACCTCCGCCGGTCCAAGAAGGATCTCGCCGAGATCGTCGTGGCGGTCGATCACCGGATCCGGGAGGTCTTCCGGGCGGCGTTCGACGACGTCGCACGTGAATTCGCCCTGACATTCGAGACCGTCTTTCCCGGCGGCCACGGTCGCCTGGTGTTGACGGAGAGCGACGACCTGCTCACGGCCGGCATCGAGGTGGAGGCTCGCCCACCCGGCAAGAAGGTGACGCGACTGTCGCTGCTGTCGGGCGGTGAGCGATCCCTGACGGTGCTTGCCTTCGTCTTTGCGATCTTCCGGGCGCGGCCCTCGCCCTTCTACGTCCTCGACGAGGTCGACGCCGCCCTGGACGACGTCAACCTCCAGCGTCTGCTGAAGGTCATCCGGTCGTTCAGGGGACATGCCCAGATCATCATGGTGACCCACCAGAAGCGGTCCATGGAGATCGCTGACGTGTTGTATGGGGTCACCATGGGCCCGGATGCCGTGACCAAGGTCGTCGCGGAGCGTCTGCGTGAAGGTGCGACCGCGCAGGCGAAGCTGGAGCAGCGTGCCAGTGATCAACCGACCGAGGCGCTCGACGACGCTGCCGATGACCCAGCTCCGGGCGATTCGTCCACCGATGTCCCGACGGACACACGGTCCCCGGTGGCGTAGGACGACAGCCCGTAGAGTCGGTGCCTCCGTGCACGCCGACCGGTGCGGCCGCACCCTGATCTGAAGGTTTCTGTCTTGCTCGAAGCCCTTGATGCCATCCCGGTCGCCGTGGTGGTCGTGGCGTTTGTCGTCGGACTGCTCGGGACGCGATTCGTCAGGACCTCGAACCGGTCGGCGAAGCGCAAACGGGACGCATCGCCGGATACGAACGGAGCGGGCAAGGGTGGAGACACGGGTCCCGCGGGGAGTACGTCGACCGACACCCTGGATCGGCCGCCGTCGGACCCGGCTCCCGACATCGACGACGCCACGCTCGATGAGGAACTCGTCGAAGAGCTGCCGGAAATCCCGGACACGCCGGAAGCGCTGGTCGAGCAACCCACTCTCACGCTGGCCGAGCGGTTCAGTCGGCGCTTGGCGCGGACCCGGAATGTCCTTGGGGCCTCCGTTGCGGACCTGTTCGGCCGCGGGGTCACCGACGAAGCCTGGGAAGGTCTCGAGGAGGTGCTGATCAGCGCCGATGTCGGCGTCACCGCCACGATGGAGATCGTGGAGCAGTTGAAGCGCCGCAGCCGCGAGGAAGGTGCCACCACCGCGGAAGCGGTCATCGACCTGCTCAAGCAAGAGCTGCGGTCTGCGCTCCAGAGCGGTGATCGCTCACTGGCGCGGTCATCCGACGACGAGCCGACGGTGTGGCTGGTCACGGGCGTCAACGGCACCGGCAAGACGACATCCATCGGGAAACTCGCGGCGGTCGAGCAGCGTGAGGACCGACATGTCGTGCTCGCCGCTGCGGACACCTTTCGCGCCGCGGCCGCCGAACAGCTGGGGGTCTGGGCGCAGCGGACGGGCGCTCACCTGGTCCGCAAGGATGAGGGCGCTGATCCCGGCGCCGTCGCCTACGAGGGGTATGCCGCCGCGGCCGAGCGTTCCGCCGATGTGCTGATTGTCGACACGGCCGGGCGCCTGCACAACAAGACGGCGTTGATGGATGAACTCGGGAAGGTCAAGCGCGTCCTCGAGAAGCAGGCCGGACCGCTTGAGGAGACGCTGTTGGTCCTCGACGCGACGACGGGGCAGAACGGCATTGCGCAGGCGACCGCGTTCATGGAAGCGGTGGAGGTCACGGGCGTCGTGCTGACGAAACTCGACGGTTCCTCCAAGGGCGGCATCGTGGTCGCCATCCAGCGTGAGCTCGGCCTCCCCGTGAAGTTCGTCGGACTCGGTGAGGAGATCGACGACCTCGCGCCGTTCGACCCTGACCTGTTCGTCGAGGGCCTGTTCAGCGAGCTCTCGACCTGAGAGACCGGACCCGGACGCTACGCTCGAGCATCATCGCCCGCGCCCACGCCACCGTGAGGACCGCACGTGTTCGACACCTTGAGTACGAAGCTCGAATCGGCTCTTGACCGGGTCAAGGGACGCGGTCGCCTGGACGAGAAGACCGTCGATGCGACCCTGAAGGAGATCCGCCTCGCGCTGCTGGAGGCGGACGTCAACTTCAAGGTCGTGAAGGGGATGATCGAGCGCCTGCGCGGCGAACTGGTCGGCGAGGAGGTCTCCAAGGCCCTCAACCCGTCGCAGCAGGTCATCAAAATCGTGTCCCACGAACTCGAACGGGCGCTCGGAGGACCAGCGGAAGGGCTGAACCTCACGGGGAAACCCGCGGTGATCATGCTCGCGGGCCTTCAGGGGTCCGGGAAGACGACTGCCGCCGGCAAGCTTGCGGCGTTGCTGAAGTCCAAGGGCCGCAACCCGATGTTGGTCGCCTGCGACCTGCAGCGACCCGCCGCCGTCGAACAGCTGAAGGTCAACGCCGAACGCGCCGGCGTGCATGTCTACGCACCCGTGACGTCCGGGGACCCGGTGCCGGTCGCGCGGGAATCGATTGTCAAGGCCCGCGAGACGGGGTGCGACGTCGTCATCGTCGACACGGCCGGGCGTCTGGGGATCGACGAGAAGTTGATCGCGCAGGCGCGCGCGATCCGAGAGGCCGTTGACGCCTCGGAAACGCTGTTCGTCATCGACGCGATGATCGGACAGGAAGCGGTCAACGTCGCCAAGGCATTCCAGGACGGCGTCGG
This sequence comes from Nitriliruptoraceae bacterium, assembly GCA_041688045.1. Taxonomy (GTDB): domain Bacteria; phylum Actinomycetota; class Nitriliruptoria; order Nitriliruptorales; family Nitriliruptoraceae; genus CSSed11-175R1. Next base: position 5,726 of record JBDNIX010000335.1, on the reverse strand, counting down.
ATTCGACGGGGTGATCCTGTCGAAGCTCGACGGCGACGCCCGCGGCGGTGCCGCGCTATCGGTTCGCGAGGTCACAGGCAAGCCGATCAAGTTCGCATCGGTCGGCGAGAAGCTCGACGAGTTCGAGGCCTTCCACCCCGACCGCATGGCGTCTCGCATCCTCGGGATGGGCGATGTCATGACGCTCATCGAGAAGGCCGAGGCCACCTACACCGAAGAGGAAGCGGCATCCGCTGAGGAGGCGCTTCTCAGCGGCGAATTCACCCTGGAGGACTTCCTCCAGCAGATGCAGATGCTCAAGCGGATGGGCTCCCTCCAGGGTCTGCTCGGGATGATGCCGGGGATGTCCAAGCAGTTGAAGGACGTCGATGTCGACGACAAGCATGTGGCGCGCATCGAAGCCATCATCCGGTCGATGACCCGCGAGGAGCGTCACAAGCCGAAGGTGCTCAACGGCCGCCGTCGCAAGCGCATCGCGGCCGGCTCCGGAACCACGGTCACCGAGGTCAACCGACTGGTCAAGCAGTTCGAGCAGGTCCAGAAGGTCATGAAGAGTGCGGCGAAGATGTCCGGACAGCAGGGCAGCAGGCCACCCAAGGGCAAGCAGGGACGCCAGGCGCAGGCTGCGGCGCTCCGCCAGCTGCAATCCGGCGTCGGAGGCGGCCAAGCCGGCGGCATGGGCGGGTTCCAGGGTCTGCAGGCGGCACCCAAGCCCGGCAAGCGCCGCTGACCTCGTCTCCGACGTGGCCCGTCGGATGGCCAAGATGGTGAACCCTGCGGTAGAGTGCTGCGCACGGCACCCGTTCGGGCTCCTGAGCCCCTGTTGGTGCGTACCGACCACACCGGTCTCCGCCACACCGTCTGCCCGTCCATCCTGCGAGCCACGTCGGCCCGCCAGGTAGCTACCGCGGCAGCCCGTGCAGGTACGGATCGGCACCATTTCGCCGCCGCGGCTCCGCCGCCCGGCCCACCCAAGGGATATCCCATGGCTGTCAAGCTGCGCCTCCGTCGCGAGGGCACCATCAAGCGTCCGCACTTCCGCGTCGTCGCGGCCGACTCGCGCTCCCCGCGGGATGGCCGCTTCATCGAGATCTTCGGCGAGTACCGACCGCTGGAAGAACCGTCGTTCATCCGTATCGACGAAGAGCGCGCTCTGCACTGGCTGACGCACGGCGCTCAGCCGTCCGACGCGGTGAAGAAACTGCTGCGCATCACCGGCGTGTGGGAACAGTTCAAGCCCGGCGACACCGGTCGCGACCGTTCGGACGTCAAGCCCAGGCAGTCCAAGAAGGCCAAGGCCAAGGCAGCGGAAGCGGCCAAGAACGGTGCCGCGGCGGGTGACGCATGAGGTCGGAAGACGTCCTGGAGTTCGTCGCCAAGCAGTTGGTCGACCATCCCGACGACGTTCGGATCGACGTCGACGAGGACCCACGCGAGACCGTCCTGGAGTTGCACGTCAACCAGGAGGATCTCGGCAAGGTCATCGGCAAGCGGGGACGCACCGCCAAGGCGCTACGCACGCTGGTCAAGGCGGCCGGGTCCCTCGACGACGACAACGTCACCGTCGAGATCGTTGACTGATCGTCCGGACATCCTGTCCCCCCCTTCTTCGTCCCTGGCTCCCGCGAGGTGGCACGTGACCGAGCGTGACCTGGTCGTCATCGGGCGGATCATCAAGGCGCACGGCCTCCGCGGCGAGGTTGCGGTTCACGTGCACTCCGACGTGCCGGGACGCTTCGACGCGGGGTCGCGGGTCCATCTCGAAGGCCGGGCCACCCGGATCGAGGCCAGCCGCCCCCACCAGGGGAGGCTGTTGCTGCAGTTCGCCGGTGTCACGGACCGCACCGCTGCCGAACTGCTGCGGGGCAAGGTCATCGAGGCGGAGCCCGCCGACGTTTCCGACAGCGAGACGTACTACGCGCACGAACTCGTCGACATGGCGGTCGTGGACGAGCACGGCGGGGATCTCGGCAGGGTCTCCGCCCTCATCGAGCTACCGGACGCCGCCGGCTACGACCTGCTGGAGGTCACCCGAGCGGACGGGGGTACCTGGCTGCTGCCCGCTGTGGACGACTTCGTGGAGGTCCAGGAGGCCGACGACGGCAGTGAACGCCTGCGGCTGGTCAACCCACCTGACGGACTGGTCGACCCCGCGGAGGCCGAAGTCGTCCGACCCGACCCGTCGGTGGACCCGGCGTCGGACGCGCCGCACGCCGCCCGCGACCGTCCGGGTGGGTCCGCGTGAGCGCCCCGCGCATCGACATCCTGACGATCTTTCCGGCGTGGTTCGACGGCCCGCTGACCACCTCGTTGCTCGGTAGAGCGGCAGGCGACGGACGACTGGATCTGCGGGTCCACGATCTCCGATCGTTCACGACGGACCGGCATCGCAGCGTTGACGATGCACCCTACGGCGGGGGAGCGGGCATGGTCATGCGCGCGGACGTGCTGACGGCCGCCGCCGAAGCCGTCTGGAACGACCTTCCCCCGGAGGCCACCGCCGGACGAACCGATCCCCCCGCAGCTGCCAGGTACGTGGCGGGCGGGCGGCGACCCCGGACCCTGCTGCTGACACCTCGAGGTCGTCGGTTCGACCAGGCATTCGCGCGAGAGCTGGCCACCGAAGACCGGTTGGTGGTGCTCTGCGGTCGCTACGAGGGAATCGACGAGCGCGTCCACGAACTGGTTGCGACGGACGAGGTCTCGGTCGGGGACTACGTGGTGTTCGGGGGTGAGGTCGCCGCAGCGGCGATCATCGAGGCCGTCACGCGTCTGCGCCCGGGCATCGTCGGCAATGACGCTTCGCCGGAGGACGAATCGTTCGCGGACGGGCTTCTGGAGTACCCGCACTACACCCGCCCGGCAGACTTCCGCGGCCACGGGATACCGGACGTCCTCAGCTCCGGAGACCATGGCGCCGTGGATCGCTGGCGCCGCGCCCGAGCGCGTGACCTGACGCGGCAGCGGCGTCCGGACCTGCTGGGCGACGAACCGACCGGTGACCCGCGCGCGCACTGACGCCCACGTTCGGGGTCGCAGGTTGACCCTGTACGCAGTGTGGCCGTATCCTTGCCCATCGCAGCGCTCGATGCCAGCATCGCCGCACCCACCGTGGTTCCCGGCGGCATGCAGGTGGCCAGGCAGCCTCCTCGCGCTCCGGTCCAAACGTTGCCCGGCCTGGCCGGTCTCGTCCGCAAGCTGTCGTGCGCGCACCGACGCCACGCTCCACCTCGTGATCAGGAAGTCCCCACCATGAACAAGGTCGACATCGTCGAGAAGGCCCGCTTGCGGGACGACATTCCGGAGTTCTGGCCGGGTGACACGGTCAAGGTGCACGTGAAGGTCGTTGAAGGCACCCGGTCGCGCGTGCAGGTCTTCGAAGGCGTGGTCATCGGCCGACGCGGTGGTGGCCTGCGCGAGACCTTCACGGTCCGCAAGATCAGCTTCGGTGTCGGCGTCGAGCGGACCTTCCCGGTCCACAGCCCGGTCATCGACCACATCGAGGTCTCCCGCCGTGGCCGGGTCCGTCGCGCCAAGCTGTACTACCTGCGTGACCGGATCGGCAAGAAGGCCCGCATCAAGGAGAAGCGCGAGTCGCAGGTCGCGCGCTCGTGACGTCGGGCGCAGCCGCAGGGCCGGCGTACGCCGCCGGATAGGCGGCCGTCCTTCATGGACCCACGCGAAGACCCCACCGGCCGCGCCCAGCCGCCGCCACCGCTGTGGCCCAAGGCTGGGCGACCCGCACCGCCGCACGAGCAACCCCATGCGTCGGGTCCCCCCTCCGTTGATCGTGATGGTTCGTCAGCCGCGGGCGACGCCGGGTCGACGCCGGCGCAGCAGGGCGCCGGATCCGACGGCACTCGTTCCGGCCGTCGAGGGGACGACGACACGCGCAACGGCTCCGGGGGCGGTACTGGCGCGTTCTTCCGCGAGCTACCGATCCTCGTCCTGGTCGCGTTTCTGCTGGCGTTCCTGCTCCGGACCTTCGTGCTGCAGGTCTTCTTCATCCCGTCGAGCTCGATGGAACCGACCCTGCGGATCGACGACCGCATGGTGGTCGAAAAGGTCACGTTCCGGTTCCGGGAACCGCGGCGGGGTGATGTCGTGGTGTTCGAAGGCGAAGATGAGCCCCTCGGCGTCCCGCTGACCGGTGGTGACCGTTTCGTGCAGGCCGTCGGGCAGTTTCTGGGGGTGATCCCAACGTCCGCTCGTGACTTCGTCAAGCGGGTCATCGCGGTCGGCGGCGACGAGGTGCGCATCGACGAAGGGCAGGTGTTCGTCAACGATGTCGCGCTGGACGAGCCGTACGTGGTCTTCGGTGACGAGGACACCTACGGCCCCGTCACCGTGCCGGAGGACGAACTGTTCTTCCTGGGCGACAATCGCCCCAACTCCTCGGACTCGCGGCGGTCCCTCGGCTTCATCCGGGAGGACTCCGTGGTCGGGCGCGCGGTCGTGATCATCTGGCCGTTGGAGCACTGGGATACGCTGACCGATGTCCATCATGATCTCGACGCTTCGCAGGCGCATGGTGAGCCCGGTGAGGTCGTCGAAGCGGTTGCCGGGCCTTCCTGGTGATGAGCCCGACGGCGGGTGTGTCGGGGGTAGTCGTCAGCGCTCAGGTCGCGTCGAACAGCCGCGGATGTTCCAGCGCCGCGATCGGTGCCCACGAGCGACGATGCAGCGCGCACGCCCCGTGCGCCTCCAGCGCAGCGACATGGGCGGGCGACGGGTAGCCCTTGTTCGACGCGAATACGTACGTGGGGTGCTCGCCAGCCACCTCCACCATGATGCGGTCCCGGGCCACCTTCGCGACGATCGAGGCGGCCGCGATGGACGTCGAACGACCGTCCCCGCGCGGGATCATCTCGTTGACGGTGCCCAGATCCGCCAGGAAGTCCCAGGTTCCATCGACCAGCATCACGTCCGGTTCCACTGGTAGTGCGGCCACGGCTCGTCGCGCCGCTCGGCGTGTCGCCTCGCTGAGACCGACACGATCCACCTCGACGTTGCTGGCATGGCCGATGCCGATCCCGACCGCGAACTGCTGTAGGCGGTCGCTGAGCCGTTCGCGCACCTCGGGTGCCAGGACCTTAGAATCCCGCAGTTTGTACATGCGTCGGTCGGTGGGCAGGACCACTGCAGCCAGGGTCAGCGGACCGGCCCAGGCACCCCGACCGACCTCGTCGATGCCGGCCACGACGGCACCGGCGTCCCAGTGCGGCCGTTCGAAGGCGATGCCGGGGACCGACGGGCGGGAGATGCGGTGGGTGGGGCTCGTGCGTGCCATGCTGCGACGGTAGTCGCTGGGCGGTCGCGGTTGCCCACCCGCCGTGGCGCCGTGTCCCGGAGTGGCGGGCGGCGCTACGCTCGATACGCACCGGCCCGGGTGCGGGCGACCACCGATGCGTGGCACGGAGGCCTGATGGAGCCCGACGAACTCGACGTCTTCGAAACGGACCTGGAACTCGCGCTCTACCGCGAATACCGCGACGTCGTCCGTATGTTCCGGTACGTCGTGGAGACGGAGCGCCGCTTCTACCTCTGCAACGAGGTCGAGGTTCGGCCGCACGAGGGCAACGATCTGTGGTTCGAACTGGAACTCAAGGACGCCTGGGTGTGGGACATGTTCCGCACCGCGCGGTTCATCAAACACGTCCGGGTCCTGACCTTCCGCGATGTCAACGTCGAAGAGCTCGCGCATGAGGAGCATGACCTTCCCGACT
>JBDNIX010000047.1:0-4258 GCA_041688045.1 Nitriliruptoraceae bacterium | reverse complement strand
GATCGGCATCCACGGGCTTCGCCATAGCTACGCGACCGCCAGTTTGCGTGCGGGGGTCTCCCCCGAGGTCGTGTCCAAACGGCTCGGGCACGCCTCGGTGGTCATCACCCTGTCGATCTACGCGCACGTGTTCGAACAGGACGATCAGGCCGCTGCGGACGTTGCCGCCGACGCGATCTACGGGCCTTGACAAGCGACGGCGCTACCGCATGGGTCCTGGCCGGGTCCTGGCGACGTGGTCGGACGACAAAACCCCGGCGCGGTGGCCGGGGTTTCGAAGTAGTGTTTACGCAGGTCAGGACGTGTTTTTCGAGGTGGTGCGCGAGGGGGGACTTGAACCCCCATGTCCGTTAAGACACACGGCCCTCAACCGTGCGCGTCTGCCATTTCCGCCACTCGCGCGTGGTGTCTCCGCATGAGCATGCGGACAGCGGAGCCTAGCCGCCACCGGGAGGGGCCGCCAACGCCCACCTGGCTCCTTCAAGACCGATCGCTCAACCACACGACGGACAGATCAACACGTCCCAGCGGCGACCAGTACAGGTCCCGAACATCACCGGTCACCACCACCGCATGGCGATGCCAGAGCAGCGGAAGCATGGGCACGTCCTCGAGTATCCGACGCTCGGCACTTCGGTAGAAGTACGCAGCCGTGGCATCGGACGGTACGGCCCGAGCGGTGTCGAGCAGCCTGTCGACGTCGTCGTTTCGGTACCGGCTGAGGTTGTCCTCGCCGATCTGTGAGCTGTGGAACAGCGGGTAGAGGTAGGAGCCTGGCCCCGGGCTGCTGGCCTCCCAACCCAGCCAGAACACCGGGACCTCACCGGCGCGTACGGCCTGGATGAAGGGCTGCAGATCCCGAGCCTGCAGGTCGACATCGATACCCAAAGCGGATTCCAGGTCCTGCGCCATGCTTCGCGCGATGGCCGCATGCGTCCGTCCCCGGATGTGGGTCAGCGTGAGCTCGAACGTCGCCGGATCGAGGTCCGTCTCCGCGAGGAGTTCGCGGGCGGCGGCAGGATCGTGGGCACAATAGCCGCATGCACCCTGCTGGCTTCCGCCGATCGAGGGCGGCACCAGCGCGTCGGTAGCGACGCGTGTGCCTTGCATCACGTCGTGCGCCAGTCGGTCGCGGTCGATCGCCAACGACAGGGCACGGCGGACGCGCACGTCATCGAACGGCGGCCGGGTCGTATCGAACCCGTAGAGGTAGGTGGTCGATGAGATACCGGTGAGCAGTCCCGGGCCGCGGTACCCGTCCATGGACACCCCGAACGTCGCCTGCGCCTCCTCGTGTCGTTCGGGCAGCACCTCGGCGACCTGCAGCAGCCCCGCGTTCAGATCGTCCCACTGCTGCTGCCGACCGCGATCCTCGACGTAGATCTGGAAGACCACCTCGTCGAGAAGGGGCGGCGCATGATGATCCTGGAAGGCTGTGAGCCGGAGGAACGACCCCGGCTCCCGGGGTTCGATCATCTGAAACGGGCCGTTGCCCACGGGCTGTAGCGCGAAATCGTCCGGGTTCTCGAAGGCCGACTCCGGCAGCGGCACCAGGCTTGGATGTGCCAGCGTCGCAAGGTAGCCCGGTTGGGGCTCGCTCAGCGTGATGACCAGGGTGCGGTCGTCCTCGACCACCACGCCGGCCAGGCCCCCGCCAAACTCCTGGGCAGTCGCTGACCCCACGACGGGTGCCAGCAGATACCCAAGGAACGATTCCTGTGGCGCTGAGCCGTCAGCTATCGCGTCGTACGCGCGCTTGAAGGCCTCTGCCGTGACCGGTTCTCCGTCGTGAAAGGTCTGGTCCCGGAGGTGGAAGCGAAACTGTGCGCCGTCGTTCAGGATCTCCCAGCGTTCCGCCGCCGCAGGTACGACGCGTCCGTCTGGGTCAATGTCGACCAACGGCTCGAACAGTGCGGCGACGATCCGTTCGGCATCGGGGTCCTGCACAAAGCGTGGATCGATGCTCGCCGGATCCTGAGCCAACCCGATCCGCAAGGTCCCGCCGGCACGTGCATCCCCGGACGGATCCTGGGGCTGGGGGCTGATCGTGGGTTCCGGCGTCTCGTCGTTGTCCGGCGGCGCGAGTTCGACCGTGCACGCGGAAAGGCTGCACGCGAGCACGAGGAGAAGGGCAACGCCTCCGCGTCGCCGGCGGCTCAGAGGAAAACGACGAGCAGACAGTTGGTGACACCGAACGACAGGGTCGCGATGACGGTAAACCGGTCGAGGTTGCGCTCCACCACGGCCGAACCCTGCATGGGGCCACCGCCGCCGCCTCCGAACATGTCCGACAATCCGCCACCCTGACCGCGGTGAAGCAACACCAGCAGAATCAGGATGGTCGACAACAGGACGTGCAGCGCGATCAGCACGGGAACCACAACTCGCCTCGCATCATCGGTTCAGGCACACCGGCGGTGTCAGGATTTGCACGGCACCGGCACAGGGAACCGGACACACGGCGGCGTCCGGCCCCTCAAGACTACCAGCCGTCACGCGATCGCTGACGACCCCCCGCCCATCAATCGCGCAGCGCCAGCCAGTACAGCCGGAATCCCTCGGAACGCGCCTCGCCGTCGGAGTTGACGACCGGTGTTGCTGCCCATTGTCCGGTCAGCGTGTCATCGACGGTGATGACCGGCTGTGGGCGCATGCCCAGACCGGGCGATTGCTGTGGCGCAGGACACGGCGCATCATCCTGGCCGCATGCCCGAAGGGTGCTGCGACGGTAGGCCACCGCATGGTCGTCATACGGAACCTCGCCAGATTGCTCCGGTTCGACTGCCGCGGCATTCGACCGACGATAGACATCGAAGGCGCGCGCGTCCGCGGCAGTCGCGACCTCGTCACCTTGGGCGTCCACCGACGTCGACCACACGAGAGCCACGGCGTCCCGTTCACGGTCGGGGCCGGCCAGCACGGTCGGAACGATCATGGCGATGATCACGGACAGCGTTGCGATCCCCGCGGCTGAGCCAATCTCCAGGCCTCGGCGGGTACGGGTCGGAGACGGTCGCTCGTCCACCAGCACGGTGACGCGGTCGACCAAGGACCCGTGCGGCGCGAATGCCGCGCAGGGCGACGCTGATCCTGGGCCGGCTTCCAGAACCTTCAGCAGCCCACCGGCCAGAGCGCCTGGTCGCCCGGTTGCACCGACGGCGACCTGATCGGCCGCCAATTCGCGTTCCTTGTGGAGCTGACGGACGGCCCATCGAATACCGGGGACAAAGAACGCCAGGTCTCGGACCCCGCCAAGCAACGCCGCCACGCTGTTGTCGCGGCGGCGGACATGCGCCAATTCGTGCGCGATCACGCCTTCGAGTTCGAACCGGTCGAGCCGAGCCACCAGGTCACGATCGAGCACGATGATGGGGTGTCGCGACCCGACGACGTACGCGCCACCGGGACAGTCGGGGACGACCGTGACCGTCGGTGTAGGCACATCGAGGTTCGACGCGAGCCGCAGGGCGACGTCCCGGACGTTGCCGGGCATCTCACCCACGACGACGGAGCGTTCGGCGCTGCGTCGCGCTCCACGCATGACCATGCCGCGGCGTACGAGTCGGACAGTCACGAACAGTGCCCAGGCGCCGATGAGCAGGGGCACCTCCATGGGGGCAAAGTTCTGGTAGCCGTCAGCCACGCGAATCGGTAGGACGCCGGCCTCGTCAACCGCGACGAACAGCTGGGGCAGGCGCAGTTGGGCCGACGCAGCCAACGCCACGATGAGCAGTACCGCAGCCGGGGCGATTGCAATCACGACGCGAACGGTCGGAGAGCGCACTCCCAGCGCCAAGATCATGCGGGCGAGGCACACGCACAATGCCGTGGCCAAGATCACCCGAATGGCGATCGACTCCACGGGCATGCTCAGCAGAACGCCGAGATCCACCGGGTTACTGCTCCTGCTGGCGACGTCGGATGACGGCTTCCTTCAGAGCTTCGAGCGAGACCCCGTCGACATCATCGACGACTTCGGCGAGATAGGCGGCTGCCGGTTCCGGAAATCGATCGAGCAGCCACGTCAACACGTCACCAACGGCGGACGTGCCGTAGTGCTCTCGGCTGACCGCAGGGCGGTAGCGGTGGGCGAGTCCTGCGGTGTCGCGCTCGAGCAGGCCCTTGGACGCCAGCCGGCCCATGGTGGTCATCACGGTCGTATACGCGATGGTGCGCGCCTTGACGAGTTCACCGTGCACGTCGCGAACGGTCACATCGCCGCGTTGCCACGTGACGTCCATGACGTCCTGTTCCAGCG
>JBDNIX010000334.1:0-2725 GCA_041688045.1 Nitriliruptoraceae bacterium | reverse complement strand
GCGCAGTCGGGTGAGGAAGCTGTCGAGGTTCTCGCGGGGCTTGAGGTAGGTCGGGTGGTCGACGAGCTGGGCGTCGAGCGCGGCGAGCTGGGCACGGACGGTGGTCTCGCGCTTGCGCAGCTCCGGCATGCGGGCACGCAGCTCATCAAAGTTGAGCAGCTGCTCCTGGTCGGCCTCCAGCAGCCGGCCGATCGCGGTGGTGGTCCGCGCCAGGTCGCGCTCGAGACGGGTGCGCTGGGCGGTGGCCGGGTTGGTCGCACGCAGCTGGGTGAGCCACTGGTCGAGTTCGGGCGGATCAGCTCGGGGTCGGCCAACAACCGGGTGACGTGGTCCCACACGGCGGGTTCGAGGACGTCGGCGCGGACAGGCCGGGCGTCGCAGAGCTTGCCCTTCGTGGCGCCAGCCGTCGGAGCCGATGCAGCGGTAGTAGACGGATCCCAGTCTGGCAGGCGCGGCGCCAGTGTGTTGTCGTGCCCGAGGTCTCGCAAGGCGCGCCTGGTTCGGCCAGCAGAGGTGCGTGTGAGGTCCCTTCCCACGCGGGGCTGCGGGGATGAACGCGACTCAGTGCTCTGACCTCGTGAGACGACCTACGGCCTTCGTTCTGCCGCAGATGATCAGCTGACCCATGCGCCCGGACGGGTCCCCGTTCACGACCCGCCTGTGTGCGATCTGAACGCGCGCAGTGCGAGGCCGGTTGCCGCGCCGAAGACGAGGTGCGCGCTGACGTCGTCCCACAGCGTCGATCGATCGTACTCCCAGATCGGTCGATAGATCCCGGTCGCGCCGAGTCCGGCGTACGCGGCCGAGACCGCACCCATGCCACTCACCAGCCCGGCCGGAACCGCCCCGACCCGGGTGGTTGCTGCGAGCACGCCCGCTGCGCCGCCCCAGCTCATGCCGGTGGCCCAGTGCACGATGTCGGTGGTCAGCCCGGCGCGTTCGACGGGCAGTTCGACACCGGCGAGTCGAGCGAGGCGTTGGCCGACCTGCGCGGGCGCGCCTGCTGCTTCGAACGATGCGAAGTCGCCTCCGGCGGCGAACTCCCAGTCGAGCAGGCCGTCGTCGCTTCCCGACCGGCGGGCCCGCATCCACCACAACGTGTCCATCGCGATTGTTCCGATGGCGCCGGCAGCGCAGCCGAGGATCACATCGGCGAGTCGTGGTCGCGTCATGCGGAAGATCCTTTCGGGTCGGTGAGGATAGCGACGAGTTCGGACAGGTCGGCGACGACGTGGTCGGGGCGCTCGACGTTGGGGTAGAGCGTCGCGCCGGGGCGGGCGATGAACGCGGTCTGCAGGCCCACCTCCCGGGCGCCGGCGAGGTCCCACGCGTGGGCGGCCACCATCAACGCATCACGGGCCCGGGCGCCGACGACGTCCAGCGCATACTGGTACGGGCGTGGGTCTGGCTTGAACGCCTGCACCTCCTCGGTGCTGAGCACGTGGTCGAACAGGTCGATGATTCCGGCATTGGAGAGTTGCGCGGTGACGCCTTCACGTGAGGAGTTGGTGAGTGCCACGACCTCGAAGCCCCCGGCGGCCAGGGCCTGCAGGGCTGGTTCGACGTCGGCATGGGCGGGCAGTCGCCGGATCGGTTCGATGATCGCTGCCTCTGCGGTCTCACGGCCGACGGCGATGCCCTGCTTCTCGCCGATCATCATGAGCGCTCCGACGCCGACGTGGGCGAAGTCCCGGTAGTTGCCGGTGATGGAGTCGACGAGTGAATACTGGAGCATGGTCGTGAACCACAACGGCAGGAGGTCGCTGCGACCGCCAAGTGCTTCGCCGACCGTCTCCTTCAGTGGGGTGAGGTCGAGGAGCGTCTCGTTCACGTCGAAGATGAGCGTTCGAGCAGTCTCGGTCATGTGCGGTCTCGCTTCCGATTGATCCGATTCCATGTCACGCGGCGATGCGGCGCGCGCTGGCGATCCAGAAAGGGAGCGCGACGAGGAAGAACGCTCCGATGATGTTGCCGATCGCCGCAGGGATGATCGCCCAGACGAACCCGCTGCCCCAACCCGGTCCGACACCGAGCGGCTGGCTGAGCGACAGGTACGCCATGTTGGCCGGGCTGTGCAGGAGGCCACCGGCGACGAAGGCCATGACGGTGACGAGCACGGGGATGTACTTGCCGATGATGGTGCGGCCCATGGTGGCAAGGAACGCGGCCATCCCGACGAGCCAGTTCGCGACCACGCCGGACAGCAGCGCCTGGAACAGTCCTTCGATTCCGCCGACCTCCCGGTAGCGCATCTTGGAGGCGACGACCTCGCCGAGCAGCTCTTCAAATCCGGCGCCGTAGCTGTGGGTGTACGCGATGAGCAGGTCGAGCAGGAACGCGCCGATCATGTTGCAGGGGACCGGCCATGGTGCTCTCCTCGTGTCGCGTGGCAGGGGCACGTGGAAGCTGGCCCCTCATCTCGCTAACCCGGATGCAGTGTCCAGCCTTCCGACCCATCGGACAGGGACGGACGTTCAGTGGGCCGGCCCGGCGCGGTGCGGGCCCCACGCCGTGCTGTCGGCGACGTCGCGCCACGGATACGGCCCCTGCGCCTACGTTGGGTCGGACCGAGAGGACACCACCCGGCATGGCGAGCGACATCATCCTGGCACTCGTGGGCGGCGCCATGGTCGCGACCATCGGCCTCGACGCACTCCTGACCACGCTGCACCCCGACCTCGACGGTCCCGTCACACGGTTCGCGAACCGGACGTCGTGGACGATG
>JBDNIX010000046.1:0-22714 GCA_041688045.1 Nitriliruptoraceae bacterium | reverse complement strand
CCGAAGACCCTCGCGACCGGCGAGGTCAAGCCAGAGTCCGGCGGATACAAGTAACGCCGTCAGCCACCAAAGGCTCGACACAGACCAGATACGCGACGCAGAAAGGAGGAGTTCATGGGAAAGACCGACAAGGGTCAACATCCCCTGATGTACGACGACTACACCGTGCAGCAGGTCGATGCCCAATGGCTCCAGGAACGCGTCAAGCCCAAGCGCCACATCGGACTCACTGCCGAACTGTGCATCCTGTGTCGTGCGTGTGAGGACGTGTGCCCGTGGGAGTGCATCTACATGATGTCGCCCGACATCATCAAGGGTGCGGACAGCCAGTCGCTGGAGACGCTCGCGTCGCAGTCGCACGCGGTGTTCATCATCGATGACAACGAATGCACGCGGTGCGCCATCTGCGTGGAGCGATGCCCATCCGACGCGCTCTGGCTCGGTCGTACCGACGGCTGAGCTAGACCCCGACGCAGTTCACGAGAGAGGGACGACGAGGTGCCGAAGCTTCCGAAGCCGCCGAAACCACCGAGCTATTCGGAGGTCAAGGGCAGCGTTCAGGACAACGTCATCTGGAAGTCGATCTTCCGACCAGGATCGATCTACCGGAAGGGCTACCGCGACACCTCTCGTGACCGAGCGCTCGCGGCGATGAACAACGTGCTCTACCACCTGCACCCCGTGAAGGTGAAGCGGCACGGACTCAAGCTCACCTACACCTACTGCCTCGGTGGGCTGACCTTCTTCATGTTCATCCTGCTGACGATCACCGGCATCTTCCTGATGTTCTTCTACACGCCGGCGGCCGGCGCCGGGTCGGAGATCGCCTACCTCAACATGCGTGAACTGTCCACGTCGGTGACGTTCGGCGCGCTGGTGCGAAACCTCCATCGCTGGGGCGCCCACGCGATGGTCTTCACGGTGTTCCTGCACATGGCGCGGGTCTTCTACCACGGCGCGTACAAGCCGCCACGCGAGTTCAACTGGGTCGTCGGCGTGATCCTGCTGCTGCTGACTCTGTTCCTGTCGTTCACCGGCTACCTGCTGCCCTGGGACCAGTTGGCGCTGTGGGCCGTCACCGTCGGTACCAACATCGCCGGGTTCTCGCCGGTCTTCGGCGACCAGGTGTCGTTCGTCCTGCTCGGCGGGTTGGAGATCGGCCCCGAAACCCTGCTGCGCTGGTACGTGCTGCACGTCCTGTTCGTCCCGTTCATCACGGTCGTCTTCCTCGCGGTCCACTTCTGGCGGATCCGCAAGGACGGCGGCATCTCGGGCCCGCTGTGACGAGGATGTCCTCCATGACCATCTCCAAGGTGCGCGCTGCCCGTCCCGCGACGTCCCCGTTCAGAGGGGGTGACGACCGATGAGCGACGAGGTCCAGATCGACCAGGAGGTCTATGACCGCCTCATCGGCGATGGCAAGAGCGAACGCATCGCCCGGGCCAAGGCCAAGGCGGCCGCGGTCCGTACGTCCAAGATCGCCGAGGGGGCCTCGCTCGGGCCGAAGCCGGCCGACGAGGCGTCCAAGGAACTCGAGGAGTTCCGTTCGTCGCGCTCCGGTGGGGGTGGGGTGGCAACCAAGACCGCCGCACCGGGCGAGGGTGCCGCCAGCGGCGGGCGTCTGACACCGGAGCAGCGCTCGGCCCGCGTGGCGGCGTCGCTCGGTAACGGCGATTCGGGATCCGTCGGGGTTCCGGCGGCCAGCGATCACACGCACCGTCTGCTGGCGTTGGTCCCGCCTGCCGGTATCCAGCAGGTGCAGTCCAAACAGCAGGACAAGGTCTACACCTGGCCGCACCTGTTGCTGGTGGAGTTCGTTGCGCTGTTGGCCGCCGGGTCACTGCTGCTGATCGTCTCGTTCTTCCTCGACGCGCCCCTGGGGTCACTGGCCAACCCCAACGAGGTGCCGGCGATCAACAAGGCGCCCTGGTACTTCATGGGTCTGCAGGAACTGCTGGCCTACTTCCACCCCGCGGTGGCCGGGATCACGATCGTCGGCGCGACCGTGCTGCTGCTCATGGCGGTGCCGTTCGCCGACAAGAACCCGTCGGCACGTCCGGAGAACCGGAAGTTCGCCAACATGGCGTTCACGTTCTTCCTCGCCTTCTGGGGCATCCTGGTCATGGTCGGCTCGTTCCTCCGCGGAGCCGGCTACGAATGGGTCTGGCCCTGGGTCCAGGGGCTCGGATTCGTGCTCTAACCGCTTTTCACGAGAGGTCCATCCGTCATGGCAGAGTCAACGCGCCGATCCGGCTTGAAGCCGGTCGAACGCCGAACCTTCCTGCGCTACGGCCTGATCGGCTCGGTCGCGGCCGGGCTCGGAGGGTTTGGTGTGGCGTCCCTGGGATTCCTGTGGCCGCGACTGGGTGACGGTCTGTTCGGCGAGATCCCGCTCGGCAACGCCGCGGAGATGGCCAGCCAGATCTCCGACGAACGCACGCCCATGCGGGTAGCGGAAGCCGGTGTCACCGTCATCGTGTGGGACCCCACCATCTCCGGCGCCGAAGAGGCCTATGGCCCCGACCACGAAGCCGTCCTCTCTGACAACGTCGCGCTGATGGCCCTGTTCACCCAGTCGTGCCCGCACCTCGGGTGTGCGGTGCCGTGGTGCCAGTCGTCCCAGTGGTTCGAATGCCCCTGCCACGGATCGCGCTACAACCGCTACGGCGAATGGCAGGCGGGTCCCGCCCCCCGCGGGCTTGACCGCTTCCCCTCGTTCATCGACGGCGACGGTCAGTTCGTGGTCGACCTGGGGAACCTGCTCACCGGCCCGTCCAGGACGTCCAACATCCTGGAGCAGAACGCCGAAGGCCCGAACTGTCTCGAAGCATGAGTACCGGAGCCCTGATGCCTGACATGATGCTGCTCGTCGAAGGTGGCGGGAGCGGCGGGGCCGTCCCGGTCATCATCCTCGTGGTCGCCCTCGTCGGTTTCGGTGTGGCGTACTTCCTGGTCGGCCCCGGTCGGCGTCAGGGGCCGCGGCGCAACGCCGACATCCCGCTCGCGATGCGGCCCTACCACTCGGACGAAGAACTCGAGACCACGGGTATGGAGCGGGCGATGTCCTGGGGCGTCGCGCTGGCGGTGTTCGCCTCGCTGTTCCTCCCGCTGTACTGGTTGATCGAGCCCAACCGCCTCGAAGGACGGGTCGACGACTTCTACGAACAGGACGTGGCCTCGGGTCGCGCGGAGTTCCAGAACGCCTGTGCGTCCTGCCATGGCACCGATGCCGGTGGTGGGTCGGCCCCCCATCCGGACGAAGACATCGACACGCCGTGGCCTGCGCCGTCGCTGAACAACATCGTCGCGCGGTATGAGGGATCGGAGATCGTGGACGACGTCCGCGAGTACATCGAGTTGACGCTGGTCCACGGCCGTGACGGCACACCGATGCAGGCATTCAGCGTGGCGAACGGCGGGACCTACAGCGATGCGCAGCTCGACGCGATCATCACCTACATCCTGTCGATCCAGACGGGCGAGGTACCCGAGGTCGAGGCCGAGGCGTTCGTCGGGCGGTCCGGTGAGGACATCTTCGGTGACAATTGTGCGCGGTGCCATGGCCCGAACGCCGAGGGCCGCGTCGGTCCCCAGCTCATCAACGTTTTCGAGCGGTACGGCTGGGAGGAAGGCGATGACGAATCGCTGCAGACCGCCCGCGATGTCGTACGGCACGTGTTGAACAACGGGCGCTTGGTCCCCGGCGAGGCGCCGATGCCGGCGTTCGACCAGGTCCTGAGCGCCGATGCGATGGATGCGGTGATCGATCACCTCGAGTCGATCCAGCAGACGGGCGGGCCCGCCTTCGGGCAGTTCGGTCCGCTGGGCGAGGACAGCGCGGAGGACGGCTCCGAAGGCGATGACGGCTCCGAAGCCACCTCGGATGACGGTTCTGACGACAACGGGAGCGACGACTGACCATGGAGATCTTCCTCGCGGTCGAATCCGCCATCCCGCCGGACCACCCGGCATCCATCCTGGCCATTCCGCTTGGCATCCTGTTCTTCGTCGGCAGCATCTACCTGCTGCTGTGGTCGAACTACGGGGCCAAGAAGGCCCTGGCGATGACGGGCGTCGCGTGGTTCGGGTTCGCGGCCGTCCTCGGCATCTTCTGGTGGTTCGGTGTGCCGGGCATCCCCCCCGGGTTGGGTATCAACCACCTTCCCGGTCAGCCCACCGACCAGTACGTCCCCCAGTGGTATCCCTTCGAAGAGGGCTCCGAGCGCGCCGAGTTCTTCGCCAGCGACGAGGATCCCGCCTCCTTCGAGCCCGTCCACGAGTACCTCGGCGTCGACTTGCCAGAGGGCGACGAGCGCCCCGATCTTCGCCTGACGAGCCTCGAAGGCACCGTGCGCGAAGCCGTCGAGCGCATGCGCGACCAGTTCCTCCCCCTGGACGACAACGGCATCGCCCAGATCGGTGCGGATCGGCGCGCGGCCTACCAGCAAGAGGCCGACGGATCCGCACCGCAGGACGGGCGTCCTGCACCGACCTTCTTCACCGCTCAGGCCACGGGTGACCCCCTTGTTATCGACGACGCGGAGACGGGCACGCGTCTCGTGACCTCCGAGTTCCAGGTGTACGCCAACTTCCTCGATGCCGATGGAGTGCCTCTGGACCCCGTGCCCGTGGGCGAGACCGTGAACTGGTTCACGTTCTACGACCCTGGTGCGGAATGGTTCCCGTCCGCGGTGTGGACCGGCATTTCGCTGCTGATCTTCCTCCTGAGCCTCGCCTGGCTCGACCGCATGGAGATGCGCGAGAAGCGGCTGCAGTCGGACGAGGTCGAGGAGCCCGAGCGGCTGGCGGTACCGATCGCCCAGTAGCGGTCATCGACCGCGGTGGCGAACCAGCGCTCCGATTGGCGTTCGCTGGCGCGTCCGGGCACCCTCGCAGCGTTGCGGCGTCGGCCGCATGACACGATGTCCGGCGGTGACGCCGCATTGTTCGACCACGCACGAACCTCGAGGTTGTCGTGACGGCTGCTCGACTGCTGCTGGTCGGCGTCGCGTTGCTGCTGGCGGCCTGCTCCGGGTCGTCGTCCGCCGCAGACTGTGACCCCATTGCCGGGGTCCGATCGGGCGTGTGCCTGGTCCCGACCGAAGAGCGGGTCGCGGCCCCGACGACCGTGCTGCCCCGTCTGGACACCGACGGGCTGGGGGAGGAGTTCTCGTTGGCCGACTATCGCGGCCAGGTCGTGGTGCTCAACTTCTGGGCGTCATGGTGCGGACCGTGCCGGGCCGAGCAACCCGACCTGAACGAAGCCGTCGAGCTGTTGCCCGCCAGCGAGGTGGCGCTGCTGGGGGTCAACATCGAGGACTCCGAAGCCAATGCCGTCGCGCACCTCCGCGAGTTCGACGTCGCGTATCCCTCGTTCTTCGATCCGGCCAACGACTACGCCGCGGAGTTCGGCGGCATCGGCCCGCGTACCATCCCCTCCACGGTCTTCGTGGATGCCGATGGCCGCGTGGCGGCCCGCATCTTCGGCCTGGTCGATACCGGCGAGATCATCGGCCTGGCCGACGCCATCGCGTCGGGATCCTGATGGCCGAGACGATCCGTCAGATCATCCTGGACGCGAACGTCCTGGCCGCGGCGGGAATCGCGTTCGCGGCGGGGCTGGTGGGCTTCGCCTCCCCGTGTGTCCTGCCGCTGGTGCCCGGCTACCTGTCGTTCATGACCGGGCTGTCCGGGCAGGATCTGGCGAACCAGGATGCCCGCGCGCGGGGTCGGGTGGCGTTGGGGTCGTTGCTGTTCGTCATCGGTTTCGCGATCCCGTTCGTGATGTTGGGGTTCGCGGCAGGCCTGGTGAACTTCCTGTTCCAATCCACCGTGGCCCGGGTGATCATGGGGGTGATCGTCATGGCGTTGGGCGCGCTGATGGCCTTCGGGCGGCTGACCCGAGAGGTCCGAGTCACCGAACACACCCCGACCGGCAGCCTCACCGGCGCGCCCATGCTGGGGTTCGTCTTCGGCGTGGGATGGACGCCGTGCCTCGGGCCGGCGGCAGGAGCCATCCTGACGATGTCGGCGGGCGTCACGTCCGGGGTGTCGCTGCGTGGCGCGTTCCTGGGTTTCGTGTATGCGTTGGGGCTCGGCCTGCCGTTCATCCTGTTCGGGCTGCTGTTCCGTCAGTTGTCCGGTGCACTGTCGTTGCTCCGCCGCAATGCGCGCAGCCTGCAGGCGATGGGCGGTGCCATGCTCGTGCTGGTGGGCCTGGCCCTGGCGACCGGACTGTGGGACCGGTTCATCTTCCTGCTGCGACCCCTGATCGAAGGTTTCACCCCTCCGATCTGACGGACATCCGGGTTCACGCCGTGCTCGACCCGTCGAGGCGCGCGAGGAACTGCCGGGTGCGATCCAGCACCATTCGGGCGGCGTTCGGGTCGTCGTCGGCAGCCGTGCGCCGCGGCGTCTCGAGAGCCCATCGCTCACCGCTACCTTGGTGCGCGTGAGCCACCGCGACTCCGCCCCGCCCCCTGAAGCGAACCCCGTCGTGCGTCGGTCGTCGCGACGGCCGACCCCGCAGGGTCCGCTCGCCTTCGTCCTGGATTCCATCGCCATGGGATGGCGGTGGCTGGTCCGGATGCGCACGGCGTTGATGCTCCTGGGCGTCCTGGGAGGCATGACCGCCGTCGCGACCGTCGTCCCGCAGGAGCCCAACGTCCCGTCCACCGTCCAGGTCTGGCGGTCCGGCGAGGAAGGGCCGGGCACCGTCGTGTCGGGTGTGCTGGACGTCATCGGTGCCTACGACGTCTATGGGTCCCCGGCCTTCCTGGCGCTGCTGCTGGCCCTGTTCCTGAGCCTCACGGCGTGTCTGATCCCGAGGATCCGTTCATGGATCCGCCTGGTGCGTCGCAGCCAACCGCCGGTGGTCAAGACCGTCGGCGGCCGCGACGTGGTCGCCGAGTTCCAGACCGACGCCGACCCGTCGGAGGTCCACGCGGCCGCTCGCGCGTTGCTGGCGAAGCGGCACTGGCGGGTGCGTGACCACGATCCCGATGTGGAGCCCGTCGGTGGGCCGTTCGATGCAGCCGGAGGCGCACGAACCGCCCCGGCGCAGATCGCCGCGGAGAAGGGCCTGTGGTCGCGGGAGGGCGGCAGCCTGCTGTTCCACCTGAGCTTCTATGTGCTGCTCGCGGCGATCATCTTCGGGCAGCTCCTGACCTTCGAGGGGCAACGTGGGGTCGTGGAAGGTGACCGCGGGTTCACCGATACGGCCATCTCCTACTGGAGCTACAACCCCGGCCGGTGGTTCGGCGAGGGCGACCACGCCGGATGGCGGCTTGAACTCGATGACTTCGACATCGATTGGATCCGCGATCCGCTGGCGCCGGGCGCCGGGCAGCCGACGACCTTCCGCTCCGGCGTGACCCTCACCCCCGCAGACGGTGAGCCCTTCCGGGCCGTCATCGCGGGCAACCAGCCCCTGACCGTGGACGGGTTCAAGATCCATCAACTCGACTGGGGCTACGCACCCCGTGTCGAGGTGGAGGTCGACGGCGAGCTGGTGTACGACGACTTCATCAACGCGGCGATCAGCGACGGTGGCGCCTTCCGCAGCGCGGTGAAGGCACCAGCGGCCGACCCGGACGTGGGACTCGAGGTCTTCTTCTACCCGTTCGCCCCCGATGGCGAGGGCGGGCCCTCACTGACGGGTGCGCCGTGGGCCGAGGCGCCGCTGATGGTGGTGCGCCAATGGCGCGGCGACCTCCAGCTCGGTGCGACCCAGCAGACCGTCAACGAGTTGGACACCTCGTCGCTCGAAACCGAAGGTGGCGCCTTTCTGCGGCCCGGCCAGGAGGTCACCGTCGAAGGGGTGACGATCCGGTTTCCGGAGCTGCGCCGGTGGGTGGGCTTCCAGGTCAGTTCCCGTCCGCAGATCCCCTGGTTGTTGACTGGCGCCGCGCTGCTGGTCGCCGGCCTCATCCCCGCGCTGTACGCCTACCGTCGACGCTTGTGGGTCACGGCGGTTCGTCCTCCGGGCCAGCACCGTACGCTCGTGACCGTGTTCGGCCGTGCGTTCCAGCGTCCGGAGAGGTTCGAGGAAGAGCATGCCGGCCTGGTGGCCGTTCTGTCCCGACAGGTCGGTGCCGCACCGGGCGGGGCCCCGCCGCCCGAAGAGCAGCCGCCCGAAGAGCAGCCGCCCGACGATCAACCGCCCCGCTCCGACGACGATCCGGCGACCACGGACCGCCGCACTCCCTCCGAGGTGATGCCACGATGACCACGACCGAGCTGGCGGAGTTGTCCCGGACCCTGTACTCCCCGGTGACGCTGTCGCTGTACCTCGCAGCAGCCTTCGTCTATCTCTATGCCTTGACCACCACCGTGGGGCGCAGCGAGGACCGTGCCCGCGGCCAGCGCGCGCAGACGGTCGGGATGGTCCTTGCCATCGCGGGGATCGGCACGCACATCGCCCACGAGATCGTCCGCGCGATGGCGCAGCAACGCTTCCCGTTGGGAAACATGTTCGAGGTCACCTCGCTCATGGCGTTGGTCGGGGTCATCGTCGGGTTCACCTACATGCAGTTCATTCGCCGCCGCGCGGAACTCACCGGCTTCGTGCTGCTGGGCGGAGCGCTCGTGCTGTCGGCGGCGCTGCTGATGTATGCCGAACCCGGTCCTCTGATGCCGATCCTGGACACCTGGTGGCGCCATTTCCATGTGTCGCTGATGGTCGGGGGTATGGGCATCCTCGGCGCCGGGTTCGTCTTCAACAGCCTCTACCTGTTGCGGGACACCGGCGAGGCGGCAGTGGCCCGCAATCGTGAGCGCGCGCTCCAGGGATCCACCGTCGGCGCCGCGCACGCGGGGGACCTGGATGTCGCAGACGAATCCTCCGGCGTCAGCGGTCGGACCGTCGACCGTCTGGATGCGACGGTCGATGACGAACGTGACCACGATGCCGAGTATCGGGCAGCACTGCGAGCCGGGGTGCCCCTTCCTCGACTGGTGATCGGGACGTTCCTGGGTACCAGCCTGGTGTCGTGGGTCTTCCTCTACAACGCGGCGACGATTGCCGATGGCCTGACCAGGATGCTCACCATCAATCTCGCGATGGTGGCCGCCGCACTCATTGCCCGGTGGTTCGTGCCGCTGCTGCCCCCGACCGCCACACTCGATGGCATCGCCCACCGCACCATCGCGTTCGGGTTCATCATGTGGACCGTGGGCACCATCGCGGGTGCGATGTGGGCCGAGCAGAGCTGGGGTCGCTTCTGGGGCTGGGACCCGAAGGAGACCGGTGCCTTCCTGACCTGGGTGGCCTATGCCGGCTATCTCCACGCGCGGGCGACCACCGGTATCAAGGGTCGCGGCGCCGCGTGGATCGGCGTGTGGTCGTTCGTGGTGCTGATGGGCACCTACCTGATCGCGAACTACGTCATCGTCGGTCTGCACTCGTACGCCGGGTTGTAGGCGCGCTGTAGTCTTTGCGTCGCGTGCAGCCAACCGCACGTGCCAGGCCACCGAACCTCCGGTGCACCACCGCTCTCACCTCGGGAGCGACGTGACCCGGAAGCGACGTGACCAGATGCAGCTCGCAGCGGTGACGAGAGGCCCCTGGATGGACCAGGATTCCCCGCACGTGCGGGCGGTCCGCGGCGACGTCGCGCCCGCGGACGACAACCTGCTGCTCGCGGTCGCGCGAGGCGACCGCGACGCATTCAGTGCGCTCTACGACCGGTTCGCCGCGATCGTGCACGGTGTGGTCCGAGGTGTCGTGCGGGACCCGTCGCAGTCGGACGAGGTCACGCAGGAAGTGTTCGTGGAGGTCTGGCGCCTCGCGGCACGATTCGACACCGACAAGGGCTCCGCGCGTACCTGGATGTTGACCATGGCGCACCGCCGAGCCATCGACCGGGTCCGGTCCGAACAGTCCTCGAGGGACCGCACCGACCGCGTGGGCCACCGAGATCGTGGCCGGTCCTTCGACGAGGTCAGCGAGCAGGTCGAGGTGAGCCTCGAACACGAACAGGTCCGCACCGCGTTGAGTGCCCTGACCGCTCTGCAACGTGAGGCGGTCGAGCTCGCCTACTACCAGGGCTACACCTACCGCGAGGTGGCGGAGATCCTGGACACGCCGCTCGGCACGATCAAGACCCGGATGAGGGATGGCCTCGTCCGCCTACGAGATGCGATGGGGGTGACGGCGTGACCAGCAACGATCAGGACATCCACACCCTCACCGGCGCCTACGCGTTGAACGCGCTGCCGGACGACGAGCGTGCCGTCTTCGAGCAGCACCTCGACGATTGTGACACCTGCGCCTCGGAGGTCGCCGAGTTCCTCGCGACCGCGGCGAAGCTCGGCGGTCTGTTGCACGAGCCGGCTCCAGCAGCACTCAAGGGCTCCATCCTCGACGAGGTGGACCGGACCCGACAGGAGCGCCCGTCCGGCAGCAACGTGGTCGAACTTGCCCCACGTCGCACGGCTCCGCCGCCGTGGGTCACGTGGCTCAGTGCGTCCGCAGCGGCCGTCGCCGCCGTCGCGGCGATCGCACTGGGCGTCCAGCTGTCGTCGCTCAACGATCGACTGGAACAGGCCGAGGTCACCGCCTCCCAGGCGATCGAACAGTTGGATCAGGTTGAGGGACGCACGCGTCAGGTCGAGCAGGTGCTGGCCGCACCGGACATCCAGACGGTGTCGTACCAGCAGGACGGCGTGCAGAGCCGGTTGATGCTCTCCCACGAGCGCGGTCAGGCGGTGTTCGTCGCGTCGGGACTGGATCCGGCTCCGCACGAACACACCTACGAGCTGTGGGTCATCGGCGACGATGGTGCGGTCCCCGCCGGGGTCTTCGACGTCGATGACGACGCGACGGTCACCCAGGTCGTCGAGGGCGACTTCGCGACGGCAGCCGCGCTGGGTGTCACGGTGGAACCTGCCGGCGGATCGCCGCAGCCGACCACCGATCCGATCATGGTGATGGAGCTGTCCAGCTAGCGCGCGGGGATCACGGGTGGGGGCGACACCGGGTGTCCGGCTGCGCCGTGTCGCTCGACAGCAGCGGGCGGAGCCGGGTGTCCACGAGCTTGCCCATGCCGTCCCGGGGTAGTCCGTCGACGAGTACCAGCCGCCGCGGGGCGTGCGTGGGCGGCAGCACCTGCCGAACGCGGTCGCTCAGGTCCTCCAGCCGGGGCGGGTCGTCAGGGTCCCGGGGCACCGTGAGTGCTACGACGACTTCGCCCCATTGCGGATCAGGGGCGCCGATCACCGCGACGTCGAGGATCCGCGGGTCACCGCGCAGCACCTCGGCGACCGCCCCCGCCGAGACGTTCTCGCCCCCCGAAACGATCACGTCGTCGGCGCGTCCAGCCACCTCCAGGCGACCGTCCGTGAACGTGCCCAGATCCCCGGTCACGAACCATCCGTCGTCGTCGAAGGCGGCGGACGTCGCGTCCGGATTCCCCAGGTAGCCAGAGAAGAGCACGGGACCGCGCATCGTGATCCGGCCGTCGTCCCGACGTGCCACCTCGATGCTGTCGAGGGGCAGGCCGTCGTAGACGCAGCCCCCACACGTCTCGGTCATGCCGTACGAGGTGACCACCGATGCCCCGGCCGCACGCGCCCGCTCCAGTAGTTCGGGCCGTGCGCGCGCGCCTCCGAGCAGGATCGTGTGCCATCCGGACAGGTCGACGCCGTCGTCCAGCAGGCGGCTCAGCTGGGTCGGCACGAGCGACAGGTGGTCGCCCGTTGCGGCGGCGATCGCGCGGGAGTCCGGTCGTTGGAGGACCTCCGCGTCCGTGCCACAGGCCCGGGATCGCAGCAGGATCTGGATGCCGGCGACGTGGTGCAGGGGTAGTGCGAGGGTGAAGCGCTCCCCGTGCGCCGCCCCCAGCCGAGCGAGGCTCGCGGTGGTCGACGCGGTCAGCGCGGCATGGGTCAGCACCACGCCCTTCGGCGGGTCCGTGGACCCGGAGGTGGCGACCACCAACGCGGCGTCGTCAGGGAGCGGGTCGTGAACGCCCTCCCGTGGGGCGATCTTGGTGGGGGTGTCCGCCGTCAGCACCTGGTCGGGGCGCAGGCTCTGCACCGTACGGTGGACGCTGGCATCCGACGAGTCCCACGGCAACGGCAGCACCGCGTCGCCATCCGCCCAGATCCGACGAAGTGCATCGACGACGTGGCCGGGAGGCAGCCGCAGAGCGATGAGACGCGCGGCCACGAAGATTCCTCGGGTCAGGGGTCGACAGCCGCGAGGTAGCGTAGGGCCGCCGCTGCCGCGTTGGTGCGGCGTCGTCGCGGCGTTGACGAAGGGATCGGCTGGTGGCCACATCTGAAGTATCGGAGCTGTTCGATCCGACGCGGTGGCGCGATGTCGAGGGGTTCGCGGAGCTGACGGATCTGACCTACCACCGGGCGGTCGATCCGGCGTCGGGTGGCGATCTGGCGACGGTGCGTGTCGCCTTCGACCGCCCTGATGTGCGCAATGCCTTCCGTCCGCACACCGTCGACGAGTTGTACCGGGTCCTCGATCACGCACGGATGACGCCGTCCGTGGGATGCGTGCTGCTCACCGGGAACGGGCCCTCGGCCACGGACGGCGGGTGGGCGTTCTGCTCCGGCGGGGACCAGCGGATCCGTGGCAAGGACGGCTACCGGTACGCGGACGGGGACCCTGCAGACGGGCCACCCCCCGGAGGGCCCGGAGTGCGGACGGGTCGGCTGCACATCCTCGAGGTGCAACGGTTGATCCGCACGATGCCGAAGGTCGTGATCTGCGTCGTCCCCGGCTGGGCGGCCGGGGGTGGGCACTCGTTGCACGTCGTGGCGGACCTGACCCTGGCCAGCCGCGAACACGGCCGCTTCAAGCAGACAGACCTGGACGTCGCGTCCTTCGACGGCGGGTTCGGGTCCGCGTACCTGGCCAAACAGGTCGGCCAGAAGTTCGCCCGGGAAATCTTCTTCCTGGGCGACGAGTACTCCGCGGACGACGCTCACCGCATGGGGATGGTCAACGCGGTCGTGGCACACGCCGAGCTGGAAACGGTCGCCATGGAGTGGGCAGCCAGGATCACAGCCAAGTCCCCGACCGCCATGCGGATGCTGAAGTTCGCGATGAACCTGACCGACGACGGGCTGATGGGCCAGCAGGTGTTCGCCGGGGAGGCCACCCGCCTGGCCTACATGACCGACGAAGCCGTCGAGGGTCGCGACGCCTTCCTGGAGAAGCGCGACCCCGACTGGTCGTCGTTCCCGTACCACTACTGATGGCGTCGTTCCGTCAGTCTGCCGGGGGTGTGGTGGGTTTGGCCTGCATGCAGGCCAAACCCACCACCACACCACCCCTGCCGGGTGGGTGACGGTGAACCGGTTCGCCGAGGCGGCGCGGCCGCGGACGCTGCCCGCTGCGGTGGCACCTGTCCTCGTCGGGACGGCTGCGGCCGCCACTCGCGCCGCCGACCTGAATTCGGTGCGCGCCGGCCTGGCGCTGGTCGTGGCGCTGGCGCTGCAGGTGGCCGTCAACTACGCCAACGACTACTTCGACGGTGTGAAGGGCGTGGACACCGCCGCGCGGGTCGGACCGCGACGCGCCGTCGCCACGGGGTTGGTCACCGCCGCGGAGATGAGGCGGGCAATCGCGGTGTCGTTGGTCGTGGCCGGGGCGGCCGGCCTCACCGTGGCGGCGCTCGCCGGGTGGGAGGTGTTGATCGTCGGCGTGGCGGCGATCCTCGCGACGCTGGCCTACAGCGGCGGGCCGAAGCCGTACGCGTCGGCTGCGCTGGGCGAGGTGTTCGTCTTTCTGTTCTTCGGGATCGTGGCCACCGCCGGGTCGGCGTACGTGCAGGACGAGCAATTGACCGTGTTGGCACTGCTGGCCGCGGTGCCGGTCGGAGCATTCGCGACGGCCCTGCTTGTGGTCAACAACCTCCGCGACATCCCGACCGACCGGCATGTCGGGAAGCGGACGTTGGCCGTCCGGCTCGGCGAGCAGCGGACACGTCGACTGTTCGTGATCCTCGTCGTCGGCGCCTACGTGATGGTGGCGCCCATGGCGGTCATCACCGGCAGCCCGTGGTTGGCTCTGCCCGTGCTGAGTGTGATGGTGGCGTGGCCCGGGGTCGACCTGGTCCGGCACGCCCCGGTCGGTCCCCGCCTCATCGAGGCGCTCGGCCGGACCGCCCGCGCCCAATTGGTCTTCGCCGTCCTGCTGGCGGCAGGGTTGGTGCTCGCGGAGATCACCACGTGGACCGGCGGTGTGTCGTGAGCGGATCCGGCATCAGTGATCTGCGGGTCTACCGAGTCCCCATGCGGCTGCGGTTCCGTGGGATCGACGTCCGGACGGGCATGCTGCTCAAAGGTCCCGCGGGCTGGGGCGAGTTCTCTCCGTTCGCGGAGTACGGACCCGCGTACGCGTCGCGGTGGTTGGCGGCAGCGCGTGAGGCCGCAACCGAGCCGTTCCCTGCGGCCGTACGCGACCGGATCCCCGTCAACACGACCATCCCCGCGGTCGACCCGGCGCGCGCCTATGAGCTGACCGCCGGGTCCGGCTGTGGCACGGCCAAGGTCAAGGTTGCCGACCCCGGGCAGGACCTGGCCGCGGACGTTGAACGGGTGGCCGCCGTCCGCGATGCCCTCGGCCCCGACGGCCACCTCCGTATCGACGTCAACGGGGCCTGGGACGTGGAGACGGCCGTCCTGTCGATCAGCAGGCTGGATGCCGCTGCCGGCGGCCTGGAGTACGTCGAGCAGCCGTGCGCGACCCTGGACGAACTCCGCCAGGTCCGCCGCCGGGTCCAGGTACGGATTGCTGCGGACGAATCGATCCGCACCGCCGAGGACCCGTTGCGGGTCGCCGCAACCGACGCGGCCGACGTCGTGGTCCTGAAGGTGCAGCCCCTCGGAGGCGTCCGACGAGCGCTTGAGATCGCCGCCGCGTCCGGGCTGCCGGTCGTGGTGTCGTCCGCGTTGGAAACGTCGGTCGGACTGGCCGCCGGGGTCGCCTTCGCCGCAGCCCTTCCCGAGCTACCGTTCGCCTGCGGTCTGGGGACGGCGTCGCTCCTCGCCGCGGATGTCACCGATCGGCCGCTGACGCCACAGGGAGGGATGCTGCCGGTCGGGCGTGTGGTTCCGGACGCCGCGTCGCTGGACCAGTGCGCACCCGGCCCGGAGGAGACGTTCGCCTGGCTGACGCGCCTGCAAGCCGCCAGCGACGTGCTCGACGGCGCGGCCGCCGACAACCCGTACGGACCGGTCGGACGCGAACTCCCCACGGAGGAGGACTAGGTGCGAGCGGCCAACCCCTCCCACGCCTGTGCCCTGGTCGTGGTCGACGAACTCGCACGGTGCGGTGTCACCGATGCGGTCCTGGCGCCCGGCTCCCGTTCGGCCGCCTTGGCGATGGCGCTGCACGACGACCCTCGGATCCGCCTCCACGTCGAGGTGGACGAGCGCTCCGCCGGCTTCTTCGCGATCGGCATCGCCCGGCTGACGGGGCGCCCGGCACCGGTGGTGGTCACGTCCGGCTCGGCGGTCGCCAATCTGCATCCGGCGGTGATCGAGGCCGACACGGGGATGGTGCCGCTGCTGCTATTGACCGCTGACCGTCCGCCGGAGCTGCGGGCAACCGGCGCCAACCAGTCCATCGATCAGCGCGACCTCTTCGGCCGGGCGGCCCGATGGTCGGTGGACACCGGTGTCCCGGAGGACCGTGCCGACCACGTCCCGCTGTGGCGTTCGACCATGGATCGGGCGGTCGCGGAGGCGACGGGGCTGAGTGGACCGCCGGGCCCCGTGCAGGTCAATCTGCCGTTCCGCGAGCCGACCGTCCCCCTGGCCGACGACGGACGGAGCGCCCCGGCCGCGTGGTCGCACGCGTTGGACGGCCGACCCGACCGGCGACCATGGTTGCAGGTCGACCGGGCCGTGCGGATGGTGCCTCCCGCCGAACTGACGGCGCTCGCGGGTTGCGTCCTGGCCACCGAACGCGGCCTCATCGTGGTGGGGTCCACGACGGCCCGACCCGGACCCATCCTCGACCTCGCCCGTGCGGCCGGATGGCCCGTGGTGGCCGAGGCGACGTCGGGGGTTCGGACCAGTGACGTCGCCATCGGCAGCGTCCACCACCTCATGTCCCATCCCGCCTTCGTGCGGGCGCACACGCCGGACCTGGTGCTGCGGATCGGCAGGACGGGACTGTCCGCACCTCTGGCCGCCCTGCTGGGGCCGGGCGTCCCCCAGATCCTCGTGGACCCGGACGGTGCGTGGCATGACCCGAACCGGGCCATCGGCGATCTGGTGGTCGCGGACGTCGGGCTGACCTGCGCCGCGCTGGTCGATCAGTTGGCCGTGACGACCAGTTCCGACTGGTCCGATCGGTGGCGGCGTGCGGACGCCGTGGCGCGCGCCGTCATCGATGACATCCTGGACGCAGACGCGACGCCGACGGAGCCCCGAACCGCGCGGGACGTCGGAGCGTGCGTTCCCGCGGGCACCACCTTGGTGGTCGCTTCCTCGATGCCCGTGCGGGCCCTTGACCAGTTCCTCGCGCCGCGGGACGGCGTGCGGATGATCGCCAATCGAGGTGCATCGGGCATCGACGGGTTCGTGTCGACCGCGTTGGGTGCGGCTGCGGTCAGCGAGGGCCCGACGGTGGCACTGTGTGGTGACCTGTCGCTGCTGCACGATGCGAACGGGTTCCTGGTGGCGCCCGATGCACCGCAGCTGGACGCCACCTTCGTGGTGGTCGACAACGACGGTGGCGGCATCTTCTCATTCCTCCCGCAGGCGGACTTCCCGGCGTCGTTCGAGCGGGTCTTCGGAACACCGCACGGTCGTGACCTGCAGGACCTCGCGACCTTCCACGGACTGGGCTACGCGCAGGTGACGTCGGCCGACGCACTGACCGGGGCCGTCGCGGACGCCATCCATGCCGGCGGGCTCCGGATGGTGCACGTGCGCACCGATCGCGGCACGAATGTGGCCCTGCACCGGCACATCACCGCCCAGGTGGGTGTCGCCCTGGACCGGCTGGCCACGTCCGGCTGAGGGCGTCGCCGCGCTACGGCGTGGTGTCGAGCACGGCCTGCATGGCCAGCAGTTTCAGGCGCGTCTCCTGGAGTTCGTCCTCCGCGAGCGACGCGGCCACGACGCCGACGCCGGCGAACAGCCGCGCCCGCGCCCCCTCGAGTTGCGCGCACCGCAGCGCAATACCCCAACGGCCGTCGCCGTCCGGAGTCGTCCATCCGACCGGAGCGGCGTAGCGGCCACGGTCCATGCCCTCCAGTTCACGGATCAGATCCAGAGCCGCGGCTCGCGGCGTGCCGCCGACGGCAGCGGTCGGATGCAGCGCGGCGACGATCTCAAGGGCCGTTTCCGCACGTCGCAGCCGACCGTGGAAGGTGGTTGCCAGATGCTGCACGTTGTCCAGCCGCAGGAGCCGGGGCGAGGGGTCGTGGGTGAGCTCTGCGCAGCGGGGCTGCAGCACCTCGCACACGGAGTCGGCCGCCAGCTGGTGCTCCCACAGATCCTTGGCGGAACGCAACAGCCCGTCGCCCAGCGCCGCGTCCTCGGCCTCGTCGTCGTCGGCGCGTCCGACGGTTCCGGCAAGGACCCGCGACTCCACCCGGTTGTCGGTGCGGGACAGCAGCAGCTCCGGGGTCGCGCCGACGAGTCCGTCGACCACGAACGTGTGGCAGCGGGGAAACCGCTCCGTCAGCCGACGCGCGAGGTCCAGGTGGTCGAAGAGCTCGTGGGACCACACGGCCACGTCGCGAGCCAGCACGACCTTCTCCGCTTCGCCGTCGATGATGCGGTCGATCGCCGTCGCCACGGCTTCGAGCCAGTGGACATCGGGCTTGGACGACCCGGCGTAGCGCGGTCGGTCACGGCGCACCGCGAGCGGGGGAGTGGCGCGCGGACCCGGGATGGCCGGGGCATCCGGCCAGTCGATGGTGGTCCGCCAGGTCACCCCGTCGTGTCGACCGACCACCAGCCTGGGGACGATCAGTGTCGACCCGGCGGCGTCTGCGTCGAACGTGAACGACCCGATACCGACCAGTCCCGTTCCAGGCAGACCGACACGGTCGTCGACGTCGGCATCCTCGGCCAGCACACGCAGCTGACGATCCGCTTCGACGAAACGGTCCGGGCCGCGGCCGGGTTCGATGCGCACGGCCGTGCCCCAACCGACCATGCCGTCGCCGTTGCGCAGCCAGGCCACGGGGTCGTTCGTGGGGCACAGGTCCAGCAGCGGTCGGGGGTCGTCGAGTTCCGCGGTCCGGACGGTCAGCTTCACCCGGGTGTCCCGGTGCCGACGTCGTCGGATCCGCCGCTCGTGGTGCCCAATTCCTCGGCCACGCGCTGTCCGGCGGTGGCCAGGAGCCGACGCCGCAGGTGGTGCGCCACGAGGCGTTCGGTGGCGGGCAGCATCCGCTGGTAGGCGGTCACCAGCCGTTCGGCGGCCTCGTCGTCCGAGCCGGCGGTGCCGCGTACCGGGTCCCGGACGAAGCGGAGGAAGGCGTCGACGGCGGGTCCGGTGATGTCGCCGACGGCCGCATCCGTCCGGCGTGCCAGCTCAAGGAGCTCGCCGAGCGGTAGGCCGGCGTCCAGCAGGGTCATGCCGGCCCGGATCGCTTCGGCGTCGGCCGAGGAGTACCTGGGCGTGCCCGCAGCGTCGACGTGATGGGGGAGCAGCAGGCCGGCCCGCTCCACGGCCTCCAACAGCGCCCGGGTCGCGCCGACCTCGGCCGCCAACCCATCGAGGTCGAAGGGCGCCGCGCCGTCGTCGGCGACCGCAGCCGCCAGCGCGGCATCGGGGACGTCCAGGGACGGATCCGAGGTCCCCGGTGACGGCCCGGATACCGCGGCGGTCTCCGGTCGTTGCTGGTCGTCTCGGGTCATCGGGCTGGTGCCTTGCGCGAGGCGCACCGCGCAGCGACGTAGGAGATGGCCGCCGGTCACCGCGATCGGGTTCGGGTGACCAGGCTACGCGGTCGCTCTCCCCGAGTGGTGCGCTTGTCGATCCGTCACCGTCCGAAGCGGCGCTTCTTGCCCTTGGCGGTGAAGTTGCTCCAGTCGATGCTCTCCCCGCTGGCGGTCTGGTCGGTCTGGTCGGTCTGGTCTGGCTGGTCTGGCTGGTCTGGCTGGTCTGGCTGCGGAGGCTGGGCATCCGTGTTCGAGGATCCGGACGACGGCGGGGGCGGTGGCGGGGGCGGTGGCGCCGGATCGGCTGAACCTTCGGTACGGCGAACCGGGAGCTGGGACACCGTGGCCAGCCGATCGCCCGTCGACGGACGATCATGCTCGTCCGAGAATGGCGGCGTGGGTGTCGGCGTGGGAGTGGGCGTCGGCGCGCGTTCGGGGGTCGGAGCCGGAGCATGCGCTGACGACGGCCCGTCATCCACGAGCGCGGCCAGCTCGGCGATGGCGCTCATGCTCTCTTCCGAGCGGAGCGTGGGCGCGCGTCGGGGCGCGGGCGGCAGGTCGTCGTCCGGGTCCTGCGGGCGGTCCGGTGTCACCTCCGTCGGCGTCTCGCCCGATGGTGCAGCGTGGTCGCCGGCAGCAGTCTCGCCCGGAGTTGTGGCAGCACGCGCGTCGTCGGACGCGACCTCGGGGTCACCGGCCGTCCCGGCGTCGGGAGTTGCTGAGGTCGTCTCGTCGTCCCACAGGTCCCACTCGTCCCAGGTATCCCGTGACGGGGCGGGGGGAACCAGCGATTCCGAGGCGTCGCTCGGTGTCAGGTCCGCCGCACGCGCAGACGGCGACTCGCCAGAGTCCGCCTTGTCGCTCCCACCGTGCAGTTCGTGCAGTTCGTGCAGCAGGCCTTCCTTGGCGCCGGCGTTCAGATCGTCGTCGGACGATTCGGGGCCCACCGAGATGGGGCGCGCGGCGCGGGGTTCCGACGCCGCGACCTCGGCCTCGATAGCGGCGGTCTGCAGGACCGCGACCCAGGGCTGTGGTTCGTCCGGGTGCGGCTCCGCCCGGCCGAGGGACTGCTCAATTCGTGCACCGACCGGTCCGAGCTCGTGGCCCTCGGGGCAGCGGCCATGAGGGTCGACGACCACCGGCATGTCGCAGTCGGCACATTGCACGCGGGCCACGTGGGTTCTCCTCGTCGACGGTGATGTCCTGCGAGCGGCGGCCTGTGGACCACAGGCGGGCGACAGCGCAGACCGACCGCCATGGACGGTAGCCTGCGCCCCCCTTGCGCCGATCCCTTGAAGCTTCGGCATCCGGGGCGACGATGTTGAGACGTCCGCCGGAATTTGGGACCTAAGGCCCAGCCCGCATCCGGGCGTCGGGCTCCGCAGCTCCGACGAGAAGAGATGCCGTGACCCTGTTCAGCGGTGGCGACGGACCGGGATTGCTGCCCGCCGCGGGGCGTGACGGCAAGGACGCCGCCCTGGTCCAGGCGATGTTCGACCGGGTGGCTCCGCGCTACGACCTGGCGAACGCGGTGTTGTCGCTCGGTCAGGATGCACACTGGCGGCGTGTCACCGCGGTCGCCGCGCGTCCGGCCGGTGCGGTCGCCCTCGACGTCGCCGCCGGGCCGGGAAACGTGGCGGTGGAACTCGCCGCGCGGGGGGCCGACCATGTCTTCGCCCTGGATCTGTCCTACAACATGCTTGCCGAAGGTGTCCGACAGGACCATCCCGGTGTCACCTTCGTCAACGGCGACGCGCTGGCGCTGCCCTTCCCCGACGCCACGTTCGACGTGGTCACGATCTCGTTCGGGCTTCGTAACGTGCCGGATCCGGAGCAGGCCATCCGAGAGTTCGCGCGCGTGACGCGTCCGGACGGCCGCCTGGTCGTGTGCGAGTTCGCCGCCCCGATATGGCAGCCATTGCGCGAGGTGTACCGCCGCTACCTCGTCGGATGGCTGCCGCGGGCCGCCCAGGTGGTGTCCTCGTCGGCCGGTGCATACCGCTACCTCGCGGACTCCATCCTGGCGTGGCCGGATCGTCGGACCGTGGCCGACTGGGTCCAGGCAGCCGGCTACCGCGAGGTACAGGTCAAGGACCTCGCGGGTGGGATCGTCGCCGTCCATCGGGGCTTTCGGACCGAATCGTGACGTGACGTGCGAACGCGGAGGTTGGTAGACTGCTCGTGAAAGTCTTCACGAACACCATGCCGAGCCAGCCGCGGCGCCCCAGTCCATCCGCCCAGACGCGGTCGCAACCGACGATATCCAGGAGTTCGCGATGGGAACCGTGACCAGCCCACCGGTGCTCGGCCCGATCGAGCGGGCGGATGTCGTGGTCGTCGGTGCCGGTCCGGGTGGGGCGGCCGCCGCGGCGAACCTCGCCGACCGGGGCCACGACGTCGTCCTGTTGGAAAAGGACCGGTTCCCCCGTGACAAGGTCTGCGGTGACGGGCTGACGCCTCGCGTCGTCAAGGAACTGCTCGACCTCGGTCTCACCGATCAGGCCCATGGGCGGGTCGACGGCTGGGCCACGCAGCGGGGGTTGCGCATCCACGGGGGACGCACCGTGATGGAATTGCCGTGGCCGCAACTCGACGACTGGCCCGCCTGGGGGGCGACGGCGACCCGCAAGGTCTTCGATGAAACCATCGCCCGGCATGCGGTGGCGCGCGGGGCGACGTTGGCGGAAGGTGTCGCGGCCACGGGCCCGGTCTGGCGAGACGGGTCCGAGTCCCGGGTCAGTGGGGTCAGTTGGCGCGATCAGGACGGTCGCGAGGGGCGCGTGTTGGCTCCGGTGGTGATAGCCGCCGACGGCGCAGGTGGGCCGCTCGCCAAGCACCTGGGCTCGGTGCGACGCCCGAATCGTCCGATGGCCGTCGCGGCGCGTACCTACTACCGCTCGCCGCGTGCCGACGACAACTGGATCAGTTCGTTCCTGGATCTCACCGACGGGCAGGGCGATCTGCTGTCGGGCTACGGCTGGGTCTTCCCGTTGGACGACGGCACCATCAACGTCGGCCTCGGCTTGCTGTCCACCTCCCGCGAGTTCGGCCAGGTCAGCTACAGAAAGCTGCTCGAATCGTGGGCGGGCGGTATCGCCGCCGACTTCGGGACCATCGAGGCCAACCGCACCCAGCCGATCCGGTCCGCACCGATCCCCATGGGCTTCAACCGCACCCCCCTGCACCAGCGGGGCGTGCTCCTGGTCGGCGATTCCGGTGGCATGGTCAACCCCTTCAACGGCGAGGGCATCAGCTACGCGATGGAGGCGGCCGCACTGGCCGCCGACGTCATCGACGGGGCGATGACCACGCGACGGACGAGCGACCTGGACCGCTACGACCAGCTGCTGCGCCAGCGATGGGGCGGGTACTACACACTCGGTCAGGTCTTCTCAGAGCTGGTCGGTAGTCCCACCATCATGCATATCTGTACGCGGTACGGGATGCCCCACCGTCCGCTGATGCTGCTGGTCCTGAAGTTGATGGCGCACCTGACCGACCGCGACCCCAGCGATATGAAGGACGTGATGATCAACACGCTCCAGCGGCTGGCCCCGGCGGCATGAGCCGTGTTCCCGGAGCCGCGGCCGGTCCTCGCGTCTTGCGAGTTCGCGCAGCGCACCCCTACCGTTAGGTTTCCCTCCGAGATGATGCGCCCTGATTGGCGCCCGATGCGAAGGCTTTGATCGCCGTGTTGGCCGAATACCTTCCGATCCTGCTGCTGTTCGGTCTGGCGACCGCATTCGCGGTCGGCTCGTTGGCCGTCAGCAGCCTTGTCGGCCCACGGATCCCAAATCCGACCAAGCTGTCGGCCTATGAGTGCGGGAATGAACCGCTCGCAGAT
>JBDNIX010000333.1:0-5276 GCA_041688045.1 Nitriliruptoraceae bacterium | reverse complement strand
GGCGACATCAAGACGGTGCTGACCTTCGGCGCCGAGCACCACCCCCGATGACCCGGAGCACCGACAGGAGCATGAACGTGGCTGGACTGATGGGCGCGACGACGTGGGCGATCGCCGAGGGGTACATCCCGAGCGGCAGCACGGGTCCGGAGCGGGCGATGACCAGCCATGAGACCGCCCGCCTGCTCAACACCGACTTCGCCAGCGTCATCCGCTCGGACGTGCCGATCGTCGTGCAGCACACCCGGCTCGACTCGCGTCAGGCGGCGAACGCGTTGCTCTCCACCGTGGCGTACCCGATCAACGGCGGCTCCTGAGCGGCTCACCCGCGCCGCGCGAGCTCGTCCGCGATGCTCGCCGCGAGCTCGTCCGTGGGTGCCGGGGCATCCAGGCGGAGGTCGGCGACCGCCGCGAAGCGTCGCTCGCGTGCCTCCAGCGACGCAGAGGCGGCCTGCTGCGTCTCCGTCCGCCGGTGAGTGCCGCTGCGCGCGCGACGCGCCAGCACGTCGGTCGGCGCTTCGAGCCAGACCACGAGCGTGGAACTCGCCAGGGCAGCTCGGCAGCGGGGGTTGTCGATGACCGATGCGGCCGCGCACACGACCATCGGGCCCTCCGCCTCGAGCGCATCGAGGAGGATGCGGGCCTCGAGCTCGTGGAGCGCCGCGACGCCCTCCTCGGCGGCGATGAGCGCCCCCGTCGAGCCAGTGCGTGCCTCGATCTGCGCGTCTGAGTCGTGGAGCGTCCACCCGAGCCGCGCCACCAACGCCGATCCCGTTCTGGTCTTGCCGGCGCCCATCATCCCCAGCAGGACGACACGCTCGTCACGACCGCCGGCAATCACGACCTGACCTCGTGCCCGACGGTCCAGCGTCCCTCACCCGAATCCTGGACGTGACCGCGCAGACGAGCCAGCTCCTCATCGTCCGCGGGCCCGCCGATCATCAGCGCGTAACCGTGTTCACGTCTCCAGATCCCACCCGACATGCCGACGTCGACGAGCTCGATGCCGTGCGACACGAGTTGCCCGCTGCGCGCCGCGGTTCCGCGCCAGTGCTGGTTGCCACCATCCACCACCGTGTCGCCGGCTGAGAACAGCGGTACGAGCTCGTCGATGGTCTCGGCCGTCGGATCGTCGGCGGGCACCATGCGCCACGCGAGACGCGGGTGCACCAGCACGTTGACCAACGCGCCGAGGTCAGCGTACGACGAAGGCGCGGCATGCTCTCGACGGGTGCGTCAAGCAGCTCCTGGAAGCGAGCCCACCGTGCGTCATCGAGCAAGAACCAGCGGCGGTCGGCAAGGACCTTCTCGGCCTCAACGGCAGCACTGTCGAGAACGAAGTCGGTCGTACTCTTGTCGAGTGCCGCAGCTGCACGCTTGATCAGCTGCTGTTGCTGTGCTGATGCTCGGAGGTTCATTCTGGTATTGCGCTGGGAGCATTCCGGCGCCTCGTGGGGCTGCGTTCGGGCAGTCACGGCAGTCTCTTCCTCGGTGGACGTACTCACAATGTGCGTCACCCCTGTGTGACGTCACTGTACGCACGGCTGTGTCCGGAGCGAACTGCCGGTGTTGGACGGCGATGGTCCCAAGGCGGGGCGGGTCCTCGAGGAGGAGCTGGGCCGGCATGGGATGTCACTCAGAACACCGTGAGCCCGAATCTCGTGCGAATGCGGAACCTGTGCAACGTGGAAACGTTGCTTGCGGTTCGCAGCGGATGCATGCAAGATGACTGCATGACTTCGATCACCATCCGCGACGTGCCCGACGACGTCCGCGACGAGCTCGCGGCTCGCGCTCGCCTGTCCGGGCGCTCACTCCAGGAGTATCTCAGAACGCAACTCATGGGGCTGGCCAGCCGTCCCGATCCCCAGGTGCTCATCGAGCAGGCACGTGAACGCACCAGGCGCACGGGCAGTCGCCTCGCCGCGGAGCGGATCCTCGCGCACCGCGATCACGGCCGCCGGTGATCCTCGTCGTCGATGCATCGGTCCTGGTGGCCGCGCTCGTCGACAGCGGTCCGGACGGCGAATGGGCCGCTGCCGAGCTCGGCGATCATGAGCTCGTAGCGCCGCACCTGATGCCCAGCGAAGCGGCCAACATCCTGCGTCGCGCCGCCCTTGCTGGCGACATCACGGCAGATTCCGCATCGCTCGCGCACGGCGACCTTCTCGATCTGCGCGTCGAGCTGTGGCCATACGCGCCGCTGGCCGAACGGTGTTGGCAGCTCCGAGAGAACGTGACGACGTACGACGGCACCTACGTCGCGCTGGCAGAGCTGCTCGATGCTCCCCTGGCCACCCTGGATCAGCGGCTCGCGGCCGCGTCCGGTCCCCGCTGCCGATTCACGACTCCGACGTAGCGCCGAGCACGGCTATCGGATCGCGTCCCTGCTCGGCTCTACGCTGCGGGACGTCGTGCGCCCCGCGTGGTGGCCGGGCGCCGCCGATCGACCGAGGTACGAGGAGCTGCATAGAACCGCTGTCCGAGGTGTTCTCCCGCGCCGAGGTGCTGGACCTGGCGGGCCCGGCGGTGTACGGCCGTGGGGTGGGCTACTTCCGGCAGGGGCGGGCGGAACCACAGGCTGGTGATGACAGCCGGTTCCGGGCGACGCTGCGTGGATCGGTGCCCTACGTGGTCGAGCTGTGGGTCGACGGCGGGGAGCCGGGTTGGTCGTGCACCTGCCCGTACGCCGAGGACGGCTGGTTCTGCAAGCACGGCGTCGCCGTGGCGCTGCTGCTGCAAGATGATACGTCGGACGATCCGGTGGCGTACCCGCCAGGGTCGGTGGACGAGCCACGCGAGAATGGAGACGGGCTGCTCGCCGAGCACGTCGATGGGCTGGACCGGGACCGGTTGGTCGAGCTGGTGTTGGAGGCTGCCGATCAGGACTGGCGGCTGCGGGAGCGGCTGCTGGCCGAAGCCCGGGCAGCACGTGGCGAGGGCCCCGATGTGGCGGTGTGGCGTCGGCGGGTGGATGCCGCGTTCACCCCGTACGACGACTTCGTCTCCTACCAGGAAGCCGCCGGCTGGGCCGGTGAGGTCGACGAGCTCATCGACGCACTCACCGAGCTGTGCGACGCCGGGCACCCGGAGGCCGCTGCGGTGCTGGCCGAGCATGCGCACCGCTGTGCGGATGAGACGATCGGCTACGTGGACGACTCGGACGGCTGGCTGATGGGGATCTCTGAGCGGCTGGCCGAGCTGCACCTGCAGGCCTGCGTCGAGGGCGAGCCGGATCCGGCCGAGCTCGCCGGCCGGCTGGTCGACCTGGAGCTGACCTCGGAGCTTGACGGCTTCCACCGGGCTGCAGCGACCTACGCCGGCGTGCTCGGCCACGTAGGTGTGGCGGCGTACCGGCGGCTGGTCGAACCTCGGTGGGACGAGCTGCGATCCCACACCGAGGGTTGGTCCTCGCAGCGGTTCAGCCTGCGTGAGGCGATGATCGGGGTGGCCCTGGCGACGGGTGATCCCGATGATCTCATCGAGGTCTATCGGCACGATCTCAGGACCCCCGATGCGTACCTGGAGATCGCCCGGACGCTCGCGGCGGCGGGCCGTGACGCCGAGGCCGAGACGTGGGCTCGCGACGGGCTGGAGGCGTTCTCGGGGCGGTCGTGGCAGACCCCACCCTTGCGGGAGTTCCTCGCCGGCCTGTTGCGTGACCGTGGCGAGCCGTCGGCCGCGGTGGAGCTGTTCTGGGACGCGTTCGTCCGGGCCCCGTCGTTGACCGCCTATCGGAGGCTGGCGGACGAAGCCAGCGGCGACGCCCCCGCCGCGAAGGTCCGGGCGCTCGAGGAGCTGACCCACCGGGTCGAGCAGGCGGCTGATGACGATGCACGGGACGGCTCCGGACTGTCCGGCGTGCTGGTCGAGATCCTCGCCTACGAGGGTGACACGCAGCGTGCCTGGCAGGTCGCCACCGACCACGGTTGCGACCGCCAGATGTGGCTCACCCTGGCGCGGGGCCGGGAGGACACCCATCCGCTGGATGCCATCGACGTGTACCAGCCGGAGGTGTTCACGCTCATCGAGGTGAAGAAGAACGCCACGTACCGGCAGGCGGTGGACCTGCTCAGCCGCATCCGACGGCTCGCCCGCCAGGCTGACCAGCTACAACGGTTCGAGGACACCCTGCAGCGCATCCGCTTCGAGCACGGCCGGAAACGCAACCTGATGAAGCTGATCGACCAGAAGGGCTTGGAGCCGATGGCCGAGATCACCGTGGAGGAGTCGTGGCGTCAGGTCCGGGTGCTGACCGACCGGGCCGAACAGGCTGCCGCTGCCGGAGACTGGGCCGACGCCGTCGAGCGGTGGCGGGCCGTGCTGGCCCATCCGTGTGCCCACCATCAGGTCGCCGCTTACGAGGTCCTCGACGAGATCCATCAGGTGTGGCGTCAGGCGGGCTTCTACGACGATGCGATCGCCGCGAAGCGTGAGGCGATCGCGTCCGGCTACCGGTCGGTGCCCGACCCGGAGGCGGACATCGCCGAGTGCCTGCTGG
Source organism: Nitriliruptoraceae bacterium (assembly GCA_041688045.1). Classification (GTDB taxonomy): domain Bacteria; phylum Actinomycetota; class Nitriliruptoria; order Nitriliruptorales; family Nitriliruptoraceae; genus CSSed11-175R1. The sequence continues at coordinate 775 of JBDNIX010000333.1, read as the reverse complement.
CCGCGGGTCGACGTGAGGAGGCCGACGCGCTGTTCGCGACCCTGCGTGAACGCGATCCCGAGGATGTGTGGCTGTACAACGCTGCCGCGTACAGCTACGCCGACCTCGACATGCCCGCGTCGCTGCGGTGGGCGCTGGACGGCATCGAGGTGGCGCTGGTGACCGGCGATCCCGACCAGGTCGTGATGCAGCTGCTCGAGTGCGCCGAGGCTGCGTGGGAGGCGTCAGGCGAACCCGTCGATCAGCAACTCGTCGATACGGTGGAGCGGTTTTGCGAGGCGTGGACCCCGGTCTCCTCGCCACCTCGCTGGGGTGACCTGCCGCCTCTCGAGGATCGTCCGTGCGCGCACTGCGGCTACCAGCCGGAGACCAGTCGTGCCGAGCTGGACGAGCGTGCCCGCCGGAACCGTCGACGTCTACTGGAGGCTGAGGATCCCGAGGCGTTGGCCCGCCTCGACGCCATCGGCGGCCCGGAACCAGAGGCCAAGCTGCCCGGTCCGGTCGGGCTCGCCATCGGCTGGTTCCCTGCCGACCAGTGGCCCGAGGCGTTTCAGTGCTGGCCGGGTCTGCTCGACGACCTTCCCGCCGACCACCTCGCCTACAGCCACGCGACAGAAGCACGGATCAAGCGGATCGCCCGAAACCTGCCGGGCAACCGGCTGCATGTCACGGCGATGACCGTCGACGGGCTCACGGCTCACGCCGAGGAGTCCGGGTATGACCCCGGCAGCGGTGAGGCCCGCTCGTACTATGCCGCGACGCTCCTCCAGACTGG
>JBDNIX010000332.1:0-5186 GCA_041688045.1 Nitriliruptoraceae bacterium | reverse complement strand
GTACGGTCGGGATAAGCGCTGAAGGCATCTAAGCGCGAAGCCCACCTAGAGATGAGATCACCCATCCCTTTCAGGGAGTAAGGGCCCCAGTAGACGACTGGGTTGATAGGCCGGAAGTGGAAGCGTGGCAACACGTGCAGCTGACCGGTACTAATAGCCCGAGGACTTGCCGTACTCGCTCGCGCTCGCTATGGAGTTCCGTGGATCACGCGGCCCCAACCGGTTTCGGTTGTGGGACCGCGACCCCGGAGCATGAAAACGGTCATCTCTGACCCGACGACCACCCCCAGGGTGTGTCGCATCAGGGAACGGCCTGCAGACCCGTACACTGTCACAGATTTCCCGTGGCCGTAGCGGAGGGGACACACCCGGTAACATTCCGAACCCGGAAGTTAAGCCCTCCAGCGCCGATGGTACTGCCGGGGCAACCCGGTGGGAGAGTAGGTCGCCGCGGGATCCTTTCACGGTCGAGGCCGTCCCTAACGGGGCGGCCTCGACTTGTTTTCCCACACAGCACGACCACCACATGCATCAGGCGCACGGCCTGTCGTCGACAGGCGGCGGGCCGACCAGGCCGCACGCCAAGGAAGGTTCACCATGCCCACCGACGGTCAGCGGCCGACTCCCCCGACACGGGGGGGCGCCAACCGACCCGAGCCCACTGGCTGGCAACCGTCGGTGGGTGCGGCACGTGAACCGATCGGTCGCGACCAGGCCACCCGACGCAAGGGATCGCCACCGCGTCGTGTTCGGGACAGCGGTGGCCCGCCACGCCCGGATCTGCCGACTGATGAAGAACCGCAGTTGCCGCGCGGCATCATCAAAGAGATCGACCGCGCCATCGGCAATCGCGTCCGATCCCGGGACATCGCGCTCGCGCTCAGCATCGGCTCGGCCGCCATCGACGACGAACGTCCGGACGTCGCGGTCGAGGTGCTGGCCTGGGCCAAGAGCGAGGCGCCCCGGATCTCGGCGATCCGCGAGGCCTATGGCGTTGCCCTGTATCAGATGGACGAATTCGCCGGCGCGTTGACGGAGTTGCAGGCCTACCGCCGGCTCACGGGCCGCAACGACCAGAATCATGTGATCGCGGATTGTTTCCGCGGGCTGGATCGCCCGGTGGAGCAGGTGGCCGAGATCTCCGAAGCGCTCATCAGCGACGACACGGCGCCGATCGAGCGTCGCACGGAAGCGGCGATCGTGTGGGCGGCCGCGGTCGGCGACGGTGGAGATGTCACCGGTGGCCGAGCGGTCCTGCGCCGCTTCGTGGACCGTCACGAGATCGGTGACGGGGATCACGCCCTTCGCCTTCGCTACCTCGCAGCTGATCTCGCCGAGCGATCGGGTGATCACGACGAAGCGCTTCGGGGTTTCGCCTCGATCGCTGCTGTGGATCCGGAGCGTTTCGACGTGTCGGAACGGCTGGCGGCCCTCAAGGGCTGATACTGCCGAGGCTGATACCGCCGAAACGCAACCCGGCGTCACCCGACGTCGGTGAGCGTCCCGTCATCGCGGCGCTGGAAGTAGCGGATCAGGCCCGCGGCATTGGAGCGGGCGTTGTTCAGGAGATCGAGGCGTCGCTCCGCGTCCGGGTCGTTGACGACGGCGTCGTGGTCGACCTCATCGAGGAACCGACGCTGGAGTGTTTCGGCGACGTGATCGAGTTCCGTACCGTCGGGCGTACGTCCGGTCGTCGCGCGGGCGTCGTGCCACGCGGCCTCGGCGACAGAGGCCCACAGGCGCAGACGATGATCTGCGTCTGCCAGCGCCTCGTCGGGCGGATCGACCGGCCCGTAGTGCGCCAGATACACGCGGTCGGGAGATCGTTCCCGGTAGCGCGCGATAGACGCCAGGGCGGCATCGAGATGAAAGTCCGCCGGCGGGGTCGCCGGCCGCAATGCGGTCATGCCTGGCAATTTCACGCCGACTGAGTCGCCGGAGAAGATCGCACCGGTCTGCGAGTCGTGGATACCGATGTGATGCTTGGCATGTCCAGGGGTGTACAACAGCTCAAGGGTTCGCCCGCCGCCCAGGTCGATGGCGTCACCGTCGCCGACTCCCAACAACCGGTCGCTGCCGATCGGCGTACATGCGCCGTAGACCGTGTCGAACAGCGGACCGTAGACCTGCCCGGCGGACCGATTCAGGCGTTGCGGGTCGTGCAGATGGCGCGCGCCGACGTCGCTGACGACGATCGTGGCGCTGGGAAAAGCTGCCGCGACGTCCCCGGCTCCCCCGGCATGGTCCAGGTGGATGTGCGTGAGCACGAGGTAGGCCAGGTCATCGGGGTCCATCCCCAGGCTGTGCAGACCCGCGATGACATGCTGGATGGACAGCGCCGGCCCGCACTCGATCAGCGTTGGCCGTGGTGCCTCCAGGAGGTAGCCGGCGGTGACGCTACTCATGCCGCCCGTCATCGTGTCGATGGCGATGATGCCGTCGTCGTAGTGCTCGATCGGCGGTGCGGCGGGCTCGCCTCCATCGGATGTCACGTCATGGCCTCCTCGTTGTCCACAGCCGACGTTGAGCCTACTGACGCTCGCAACGACGCCGGGCGTAGCGTGCCCGTTTCGCGGCAAGGAGATGGCTATGGACGATCCGACGCAGCAGGCAAGTGTCGATGTCAACGAGGCCGCGCTGGTGGCCAAGGTCACCACGGCACCGGAACGGCGACAGCTCCCTTCAGGGGACGACGTCGTGCACTTCGGGGTGGTCGCTCGGCGGCCCGACGGGGGCGCCGATGCGCTGCCGGTGCAGGTCGGCCCCGCACCGCCGGCTGGCGGGCGGCCTTCCGGCACGCAGGTCGGCCGGCGACTGCTCGCGGACGTCGAGCGCCTGCAGGTCGGACAGCGCGTGGCCGTCACCGGCCGCTTGCAGCGACGGTGGTGGGTCGCCGGGGGCGCGCGCCGCAGCCGCATCGAGGTGCTGGCGACCACCGCCGAGCCCGTTCCCGATCCGGGCCATGCCGACGCCGACGGCGGGCGGTGAAGCGGATCGACCTTCGCGGGGTCATCTGGCTTCAGCGGTCGCTGAGGACGTCGGGATCGTCCTCGTCCTCCTCATCGGTCGGGTCGTCTTCGGACGGCAACCGGTCACCCGGCAGGGCCAGGTGGAGCAACGCCTGCCCCGGCTGGACCAGCGGCAACGTCGTTGATCCGATCACGTAGGCCTCTTCCTCGGCCAGGACACTGGCGCGTTCCTCACCCAGGGCGCTGCTGGTGGTCCACAACGGCTGGTCGGGTTCGATGTGGTCACCCGGTGCGACGTGCAGTTCCAGGATCCCGCCTCGCTCGGCGCGTAGCCACCTCGACTCGTGCAGGATCATCGGCTGCTCGTGCGCGGGTGCGGGCGCTTCGTCGATGGCGCCGAGCGACCGCAGCACGCGCAGGACGCCGCGAACCCCAGTATCGATCGCGTCGTCATCGAAGCGCAGTGGGCCTCCGGCCTCGTAGGTCAGCACGGGCACGCCCCGAGCTCCCGCGGCCTCCCGCAACGATCCCGGGCGCAGTTTGGCATCCAGGACGTACGGCGCCCCGAAGGTCGTAGCCAGGCCGAGCGACACCTCGTCATCTGTCGCCACACGGATCTGGGGGACATTCGTGCGGTGGTTGGCCGCGGTGTGTAGATCAACGCCGACATCAGACCCGATGATGACCTCCTCGAGCAAGAGCCGCGCGATCCGCGCAGCCATCGAACCCGTGTGGGACCCGGGGAAGGAGCGGTTCAGGTCGCGTCGATCGGGGAGATAGCGCGAACCGATCTGGACGCCCAACACATTCACGATCGGCACGACGATCACGCTGCCGCGCAGGGTCGACGGGTCGAGCCGGTCGAGGAGCTGCCGACAGATCGGGATGCCGTTGAGCTCGTCGCCATGAACCGCCGCGGTGACGAAGACGCGGGGGCCGTCCTCGATGCCGTTGACGACCGCCAGCGGCAGTGTCGTGCGGTCACCGGTGAAGGATTCGGAGGCGCTCGGGGCGATGTCCCGACGGGTGCCGGGTTCGACGTTCACACCCGCGACCGTGACGACCTCGCTCATCGACGCCGCCCGGACGCACGTTTGGATCCGGTCACGAGGTAGCCGTGCGCGGGATCGACCAGACACTGGCGTTCGAGCGTCAGCCGCCCGAGGAGCATGCGGAAGTTCATCCCGCTGCGGTCGGTCAGGGTGATGTCGGCCACGACGTCGATCGGGCCACACACGATGCGGGTACGGACCACGGGGCGGTTTTCGGCCCGGGCTCCGGTGTCGCGCACCATCTTGTGACGCAGGACCGTGGCCTCGATGGGATGATGCCGTGGCTTGGACCGCGTGCCGAGCACCACGTCGAACCGGACGCGCGTGGTCGGCTGACCGGTGGCGGGGTCCTCGACATCTGCCAGTTCCTGCAGATCCGACACGTGGAGGGCACTGGATCGGGCGCCGGTGTCCAATTTGCCGCGCAGGCGCAACCCCCAACCCGGAAGCTCGACGTGTTCCTTCCAACCCAGCACGGGGAGATTTGCCGGCACCACGACCTCGACCTCCTCGACCACCCTGGCCACGCGCAGCCTAGAAGACGCACGGCCTGCCTCCCCACCACCTCCGTCAGCGGTCGCGGCGGGGACGTCGCGCGCGGACCGGATGCAGCGGCTCTTTGCCTCGGTGTCTGCGGCGCCGGTCAAGCAGCAGGATCAGGGCAATTCCGGCCACGAAACCCGCGATGTGGGCCTCGTAGGCGACCAGGCTGCCGGTCGGAGACTGGACAGACACGAATTGGAAGGCCAACCAGCCGATCAGGAGCAGCCAGGCCGGCATGCTGACGATCGCGAAGATGAGCAGCCACACACGTATCTGGACCTTCGGGATCAACCACGCCAAGAAGTAGAGCGGGAATGGCACGTAGGTCACAGGACCTGCGCTGTCGGGTAAAGAATCAGGTACGCGCCGAGGATGGCGGCGATGGCACCGGATGCGCCGACCAGAGGTATCGCCGACCCAGGTGCCGTCACCGCATATGCCAGGGCCGACAGCACGCCGCCGGTGACGTAGAACAGGATGTAGCGCACCGACCCGAGCCGATCCTCGACGTTATCGCCGAAGACGAACAGGAACAGCATGTTGCCAGCGAGGTGAAGCAGATCGCCGTGCAGGAACATCGAGGTGAAAAGCGAGACTAGGACCAGCTTGTCCGGCTGGGGGG
>JBDNIX010000331.1:0-7428 GCA_041688045.1 Nitriliruptoraceae bacterium | reverse complement strand
GGTTGGCCGGTGCCGCAACGGCCGCAGAATGCCCTCCGGCGCTGGCTCCGGCGGTGGTCGAACACGTGGTCCGGACGGGAGCCCTACGCCGTTTCGGTGGTCGTATCCTCAATCCCGATCACGAAGCCGCCTACCTCTCCGCGCGGGACGGGCGCCGCCGCTCCTTCCTGGACCGTCTTGGCGCCGACCCCCTGGAACCGCCGGATCCGGCGCAGCTGGCGGTCGAGGTTGGCATCCCCTCCTTCGAGGTGCAGCATCTGGTCGACGACGACGCGGTTGTGGCGTGCGGATCCCTGCTGTTCCTGCCGCAGGCGATCACGACTGCTGCCGACCAGCTTCGAGAAGGTCCGGGACGCGATGGCGCGGCGTTCACGGCCTCCGAAGCCCGGCAAGCCTGGGACACGAACCGCCGCTGTGCTGTCCCGCTGCTCGATCACCTCCGGGCGACCGGGGTCACGACCTTCGACGGAGACCACCATCGGATCAGGAGCGGTCACACAGGTACCGACGCGCCGCCCGGTTGACCGCGGCGACATCCCGGGGGCGCAAATCGCCGAACAGCGTGATCGATGCCGCGCCGTCACCAGCGATGCTGTCACAGATCCCGTAGCCGACCGTCAGCAGTTCGGCGTCGGTCAGCCCCTCGCCGAGTTCGGGAGCCTGATCGCGAGCCACCTCCACGAACGTCGCAGCGGAGTCGTCGAACCCCCCGGTGGTTGACACGCAGGCGGCGGCGAAGGCGCACAGTACGGCCACGCCCATGATGCGCGTCATGTCGCCTCCTCGGGCAGCAACCGCAGTCGTCGATTCAGTCAGTCGGCCCGCGCACAGTCGGGCCGCGGATCTTCCGGGACGGGTTCGTAGCCGATGTACCTGCGGCTGACCTTGGTCCGACCGATTCGCTCCTTTGTGCCCTAGGCCCGCGTCGGTGGCTCCTAGATGGTGAGGCACACCGTAACCCGGACTCGGCGACCGCCTCCTGCCGGGTTCCTCGGAAAGGGAGCCGTACATATGGAGAACCTCGCCGTCCTCAGTCTGCTCGCGTTCCTGCCGATCCTGGTGATCGGCGTCCTGCTCGTGGGCCTGCGATGGTCCGCTCGCAATGCGATGGCCGTGGGTTTCGTGGTGGTGATCGTCGTCGCCATGTCGGTCTGGAGCGTCGAGCCGGTCGCCATCGCGGCGTCGGTGGTCGAGGGCCTCGGCATCTCGATCGACATCCTCTACATCGTCTTCGGGGCATTGCTGCTGCTCGCCACGATGACGGCTTCAGGGGCGATGTCATCGATCCGGGCGGCGTTCACGCGTGTGTGAGTCCTGACCGTCGGGTCCAGGCGATCATCATCGCGTGGCTGTTCGGGTCGTTCATCGAAGGTGCTTCCGGTTTCGGGACGCCTGCGGCCGTCGCGGCCCCCCTGCTGCTGGCGCTGGGCTTTCCGGCCATGGCAGCCGTCATGTGCGGGTTGATCATCCAATCCGCCCCGGTGACCTTCGGCGCGCTCGGTACGCCCATCATCATCGGGGTGAACGGCGGACTCTCCGGTACGGCGGCCGAGGCCAGCATCGAAGCCGGGGGCGGAACACTCTCTGCCTACCTCGGCGACGTCGCCGTCGGAGCCGCCACCGTGCACGGGCTCGTCGGCGTGCTCATCCCGCTGTTCATGGTGTCCCTGCTCACCCGGTTCTTCGGGGAGAACAAGCGGTTCAGTGACGGCCTGGCGATCTGGCCCTTCGCCATCTTCGCCGCGCTGGCGATGATCGTCCCCTACTGGCTGACCGCCCGGTTCCTTGGCCCCGAGTTCCCGTCACTGTTCGGCGGGTTGGTCGGTCTGGCCATCGTCATCACCGCGACCCGCGCGGGCATGGTCGCCCTACGTCGTGCTCGCCGGGATCCTGGTCATCACCCGCATCCCGGAACTCGGTCTCCAGTCCTTCCTGCAAGGGGTCAACCCGACCTGGGCGAACATCTTCGGGGTCGAGGGTGTCAACGCCGGCTTCCAGTTCCTGTACCTGCCCGGCGCCGTCTTCCTGATCGCCGTCGTCGCGAGCTACGGCATCCACCGGATGATCGCCGCCGAAATCAAGGCGTCGTGGGCGACCGCCGGCAAGCAGATCGTCAAGGCCGCTCCGGCCATCCTGATCGCCGTGCCGTTGGTGCGGATCTTCATCAACTCGGGTGTGGACTTCAACACCAGCGATCTGGCATCGATGCCCCTGACGCTGGCCGAGGGTGCAGCCGCCGCGACCGGATCGGCGTGGCCGCTGGTGGCGCCGTTCGTCGGCGGGATGGGCGCCTTCGCCGCCGGATCGAACACGATCAGCAACCTCATGTTCGCCCAGTTCCAGTTCGCCACCGCCGAAGGGATCGGTGTCGCGACCGCACCGATCGTGGCGGCGCAGGCCGTCGGTGGCGCGGCCGGCAACATGCTCACGGTCCACAACGTCGTGGCGGCCGCGGCGACCGTCGGCCTGGCCGGGCGCGAAGGCGACCTGATGCGCAAGGTCGCCATTCCGTGCCTGTACTACCTGGCCATGGGCGGGATCATCAGCTACCTGCTCGTCTGGGGGTTCGGCCTCAATTTGGGGACGATCGGGGCCGTCCTGGCGCTCGGCGTCGCCACTATGGTGATCGTCGCGGCTGTCCGCGAACGCCGGGAGCACCAGCCGCTGGGGAGTGACGTGTGACCACCACCTCGGACGGTGACCAGCAGATCGCCGAAGCCGCGGCGGGTGACCCGGCTGGCGGTCTTCGGAAGTTCGCGGACGGCGTGCTTGCCGCAAGTGCCAGCTACCTCGAGGTGGCCGGGTGGCCGGACGTCGCCGCACACGCCCACCAGCACAGCGACGTCGTCGCCCTGGCGCCGTCCCTGGCTGCGGCCGAGCCCGATCTCCCGGCGATGCTGGAAGCGGCCGGGGCGCGCGTGGTGATTCCCGACGGCGACGATCCCGCCGCAGAGGTCGCGGACGTCCCCGTCGCGATCGTGCGCGCCGAGCTGGGGATCGCGGAGAGCGGCAGCCTGCTGGTAGCCGAGCACGAGCTCGGGGATCGGGTCGTCACCATGCTGTGCCACCGTCTCATCCAGGTCGTTGCCGCCGAGAACGTCGTCGACCGGCTGGAAGCCGCCGCCGAGTGGTTGGCAGCACGGGGCGGGACTCCCGGGTTCGCGTCGCTGATGACCGGGCCGTCGCGTACGGCTGACATCGAACGCAGCCTCACGATCGGGGTGCAGGGCCCGGACGAGGTCGACGTGCTGGTACTCGTCGGAAAGGTGGCGTCATGAGACCGTTCGAGGAGCGCTACGCGGCCGCTCTGGCCGACCCGAATGTTCGCACGGGACTGACCGCCTTTCAGCAGGGATGGCGGACCGGCCGCGACACCGCCATCGAGGCACTGGAGGACCAGGAGGGCCGCAGCTTCGACGCGCTGCGACAGGAGTTCGCCGCGATCAAAGAAGACGTCCGGGCCAACTGGGACCACTACATCGACGAATTCACCGCGAACGCCACCGCAGCGGGGTCGGTCGTCACGCGGGTGGACACACCAGCGGAGGCCAACGAGGCGTTCGTGCGCATCACCCGGGACGCAGGCGCCGACCTGGTCGTCAAGGGCAAGTCCATGGTGTCCGAGGAAATCGGGCTGAACCACTACCTCGAAGCCCATGGCATCACCCCGGTGGAGACCGACCTCGGCGAATGGATCCTGCAGCTGGCCGGTGAGACCCCGTCGCACCTGGTGATGCCGGCGATCCACAAACGCAAGGAGCAGATCGCCGAGCTGTTCACGCGCGTGCTCGACCGCGAGTTCCCTCCCGACGACATCGACCGCATGGTCAAGGTTGCGCGGACCGAGCTGCGCCAGAAGTTCCTCGCCAGCGGGGTCGGGCTGTCGGGGGCCAATGCGTTGATCGCCGAGGGTGGCTCGGTGATGCTGGTCTGCAACGAAGGCAACAACCGGATGTCGGTCGCCCTCCCGCCGGTCCACATCGTCACGGTCGGCATCGAGAAACTGCTCCCCACCTATGCGGCCGCGATGAAGCAGGTCCGGCTGCTGGCCCGCTCCGCCACCGCCCAGCCCATCACCGTCTACACCAACTTCGTGACCGGTCCGCGGCCCGGACAGCAGCAGCACATCCTGCTGCTCGACAACGGCCGGACCGCGATGGCCGAGGACCCCGACATCGCATCGGCCCTGGGCTGCATGAGGTGCGGCGCCTGCGCCAACGTCTGCCCCCCGTACGGCGTCGTGGGTGGTCACGCGTTCGGCCACGTCTACACCGGCGCGATCGGCCTGGTGAACACCGCCTTCCACCACGGCATCGAGGCAGCGGCGGGACCGCAGTCGTTGTGCGTGTCCTGCGGCGCGTGCGCCCAGGTGTGCCCGAGCAACATCCCGCTCCCGATGCAGATCCTGGAGATCCGGAGCGATGTCACCGAAGCGGGCGAGCCGGTTCCCGGAGGTCGGCTCACCCACTACGGCATCGCCGCCTTCGCCCACCGCGGGCTGGTCGATCTGGGCTTCCGCGCACTGGGGCTGGCGACCACACCGCTGCGGAGGGACGGCGTGACGAACGTCCCCCGCGTTCTGGCCGGTCGCGAACCCTTCGCGAGTCGGACCGGATGGCGCTCCCCACCGGCGATCCCGGCCCGGCCGGCCCGCGACACACTCCGACACGGCAAGATGGCCGAGCCCTCCCGGTTGGCGACCCAGCCACTGGCCGGACGCCGGGTCCAGCTGTTCCTGCAGTGCGTGTCGGACCGGCTGGCACCGGAGATCCCGATCGCCGCCGCCAAACTGCTGCGCGCCGCTGGCGCCCACGTGATCGTCCCGCGCGAACAGCACTGCTGCGGCCTGCCGGCCTACGACGCCGGCGAGCAGGATGCCGCGCGGGACATGGTGCGACAGACCATGGCCACGCTCGACGGCGTCGATGACGTCGTGACCCCGGCGTCCAGTTGCCTGGCCATGCTCAAGCACGACGCACCGCACCTGCTGCGGGGGAGCCTCGACGAACTCGAGCGCTCCCAGCAGTTGGCCGGGCGCACCTACGACCTCATCAGCTACCTCACGGCCGGCCCTGGACGCCTGCCGGCAGGGAGTCTGGACAACGGGGATCGGACACCGGTGACGGTGCACCGGTTCTGTCAGGCCAGCAACACCCTCGGTCGTGCGGACACGGTCGAGAACTTTCTGCGCGATGTCGCCGGAGTTCCGGTGGTCCCGTTGCCGGAGGCCTCGGAGTGCTGTGGATTCGGGGGCTCCACCTCGGTGCGCCATCCACAGATGGCTGCCGGGATCCTGGACCGCAAGCTCACCAACGTCGACCGCACGCAGACGTCGATCCTCATCACGGACAATCCCGGGTGCATCCTGCACCTCCGCGGGGGCGTCCACGCATCGGATCGCCCCGTCCGCGTGCTGCACCTCGCCGAGTATCTCGCCAGCCGGCTGCCCGACGCGGCGTCGGAAGGCGGCGCATGAGTTCCGGCAGCAGGTGTGGACGAGACGGCTGCTGTCCTGCGGGCATGCCGCGACCACAGCGTGCCGTTCACCCCACGAGCAGCGGGGACGGGCCTGGCGGGCGGCGCCACGCCGACCGGGGAGGAAGGTGTACGGCCGCTGGTGGTCAGCGAGCCCGAATAGACCGGCTGCGGGACCTGGACGTCGTCAACCGGCGGACCTGGGTGGATCCCGGTCTGGTCAACGCGCGGCTCGGACGGGCCACGGCGGTCCACGGCCTGCGGTTCACGCCGGACCCGGCCAGCCAGATAGCGACCACGCTGGGCGGCAACGTCGCGACCAACGCGGGGGCTGGCAGAGATGTTGGACGCGGTCCTCGCGATCGGCGAGCGTGAGGATCTGGTGGGTGGGAGATCCACCACCCCGCCGAACGCCTGGCACGGGCCCTGAGTCGACCGACACCCTGACCGGCCCGGCCGTCGCGCAGCGCTTCAGCCCTCACCGAGCTGTTCGAGCAGCAGGTCGCGATCGATCTCGACCGAGGACGCCGAGGCCTCCAACTCCGCGATCGACGGACCACCGGCGGAGCCCAACACGAACTCCACGACGCGGTCCTCGACGGCCATCAGCAGCACGAGGAGGTGGAAGTCCACCTCGTCGTCCTCGCCGGTCGTGAGCAGTCGGATGGCCCCGTCGGCCCCGGGGATGTTCCGGTCGGTCTCGTCGATGGCGGACACGGTCCCCTGCGACTCCATGGTCTCGCGGAATTCGTCGCGGATGCTGGCGAGGTCACTCCCCCGGGATTCGGCCGAGATCTGCAGATTGGCCAGGTCCTGGGCGACCGAGCTGTCCCCCAACCAGCCGATCGCCGCGGTGGCGCTGATCCGGTCGTAGCCCCATGCCCCATCGGGTTCGATGAAGGAGATCCACTCCAACGGTTGCACCCGCTGGCTGGCGGTCTCGGCAGGTTCCGGTGGCGTGGTCGGCGCTTGGTCGTCGTCCACGAACCACCAGGCGGCCCCCATGAGCAGCAGGACCACCAGGGCGATCTGAGCGAACCGCATGAGCCGTTGGGTCGGATCGGGCCCCGGCGGCTGGTCGGGCCCGGAGGAGCCGTCGGCGCTCGATCCATCGGTCACCCGGTGCCTCCGTCGTCATCCATCGCACGGGTCGCCTGCCACGTGTCGCCGCCGAGTGTAAGGACCGCGCACCCGGTCCATCGCCGCATATCAGGCACGCACCCGGGTCCCCACGAGTCAAGCCCCGTCGCGAGCCTCCCACGGAGCGGCATGGCGGAGCGGCGACCCTTGACCCTGGTTCGCCACGGCGGTGATACTGCTGTTGCGGCCCGCTGTGGCCGCGCGGGAGGGACCAGCATGGGGCGATGCCTGATCGTGGCGAACCAGACCCTGGGGGGCGATCTGCTCGACCGGGCCGTCCGGGAGCGGATCGACCAAGGTGACGACTTCTTCGTCGTGGTCCCGACCACCGCCCCTGAGCACGAAACCGCGGTCTGGGCCCTGGGCTTTCCCGTGGACGGCGGCATGCTGGCCTACGCCAGCAGCGAGGTCTTCGAGGAGGATGAACGCCGTCGCCGCACCGCGGAGATCGAGGCCCGCCGGCGGGCCGAACGCCGCCTCGACCAGATGATCGAAAAGGTCCATTCGAGCGGGGGCGACGCCAACGGGATGGTCGGCGACGCTGACCCGACCGTCGCCGTTCAGCAAGCCCTGGATGCGGGGCCGGTCGACGAGATCCTGGTCTCCACCCTCCCTGCGGGCCTGTCACGTTGGTTGCGCATGGACCTGCCGTCGCGGATCGAGCGGATGACCGACCTGCCGGTCACCACCATCGAGGCAGAGCCGAACGAGCCCAACGAATCCGACCCGCCCGACCGGTCCGACCCGCCCGACCGGTCCGACCCTCCCGCGAGCTGACCGCGCCGTCGGCTGCGCCAGCAGCGCGTACCACGC
>JBDNIX010000330.1:0-8222 GCA_041688045.1 Nitriliruptoraceae bacterium | reverse complement strand
TCCGCGGGCTGCAGGTCCGCGCCGACCACGCCGATGCTCCCCTGCTGGTCGTTGTCGGTGGCGGGACGGGGGCCGGGAAATCGACCACGGTCAACACCCTGGCCGGGACGTCGGCAACCGCCCCGGGGATACTCCGCCCGACCACCCGCGTGCCGACCCTGGTCTGTCACCCGAACGACCGCGCCTGGTTCGACAGCGACCGTCTGCTACCCGACCTCGTCCGTGTTCCCGCCGACGCACCGATGGCCGATGACAGCGGTCGGCAACTACGCATCGCCACGAGCCGCGACCTGCACGAGGGCGTCGCTCTCCTGGACACCCCCGACATCGATTCCGTCGAGGTTGCCAACCATGTCCTGGCCGAGCAGGCCATGGACGCCGCCGACGCCTGGATGTGGTTGGCCACGGTCCGGACGTACGCCGATCAGGTCGGGATGGAGCACCTGGTCCTGGCCGCGTCCCGCCGGGCGGTGACGGCCGTGGTGATCACCCAGGCGCGGCAGGGCCATCGTGAGCAGGTGGAGCCGGATGTCGACCGTCTGCTGGTCGACGCCGGGGTCCACCCCGATCGCACGATGTTCATTCCCTTCGCCGAGGTCGAGGACGGCCGCCTACCCCCCGAAACCGTCGCGGACCTCCGTGCCTGGTTGGAGGACATCGGAGCTTCCCCGGAGCACCGACCGGACCTTCGCGCGCGCGCCATCGCCGGCCTGCGGACGGCGATCCCCGACGAACTGGAGCCGCTCCGGTCGGCAGCTGACGCTGAGGTTCGCGCCGCACGGGGCCTGCACGCGCTGGTGGCCACAAGGTTCGCAGCGGTCAGGGACGGCCTTGACCGTGACCTCGATGCCGGACTGCCCCTGCGCAGCGAGATCATCACCCGATGGCAGCACCTCGTCGGCGGCAACCAGACGCTGCTGCGCGTCCAGACCGCCGCGGGCCGACTGGGCGACCTCGTCCGCAGCCGACTGCAGATGCCGTCCACGGGGAACGCCGACGAGATCCGCGTCGAGGTCGCCGCGGAGCTGACCAACAGCGTGGGCATGCTCATCGAGCAGGCACACCGGGACGTGCGGCGCGGACTGGAGGACCGTCCGGAAGGGTTGGCACTGCTGCGGGCGGATCCCGACCTGCGGCGCGAACCAGCGGATCCGCGGCCCGCCGTCCGCAGCGTGGTCACGGACTGGGAGGCGCACATCTCCACGATGGTGGACGAGATCGGCGCGCCCGGTCGCGCCCGGGCCCAACGCCTGTCGACGGGACTGAATGCCGTCGCGACGGCGGCGATCCTCGTGCTGTTCACCCTGTCGGGCGGTCTGACGGGCGGTGAGGTTGGGATCGCCGCTGGTGCGGCAGCGGCCAACCAGTGGTTGCTCACCAAACTGCTGGGCGAACAGAATCTGCGCCGCCTGCTGGCCGAGATACGCGTCGATCTGTTCCGGCGTGTCGAGGAACTCGCGGACGGCGAACGTGCCCGGTATGACGACGCGATCGACGGCGCGGCGCCCCCGGCCACGTCAGTCGAGGCGCTGCGCACGGCCGTCGGTGCGCACCGATGAGCCGCTCACGCCATGACCTGGCCGCTGTCGTCGACGCCCTGGACACGCTGACGCGGGAGGGCCCCGGGCTCGTCGATCCGCAGCACCTCGATGCTGCTGCAGCACTGCAGGGCCGAATCGCGACGCGCGTCGGTCACGGCGACGAGCTGACCGTCGTCGCCGTCGCCGGCGGCACGGGGGTCGGCAAGTCCGCCCTCGTCAACCGGCTCGCGGGTGCGCAGGTCGCCACGGAAGGGGTGCGACGGCCGACGACCGCGCATCCCGTCGCCGTGGCCGCGGACCTGGACGATCCGGTCCGCGTGCTGCTGGACGAGTTGCGGATCGACGACCGCCGCACCGTTGACGGCCGGCTGCCTTCGGGACTGATCCTGGTCGACCTACCGGACCACGATTCGGTCGTCCTGTCGCACCGGGAGACGTCGGACCGGCTTGCCGGTCGGGTCGATGCGGTCGTCGTCGTGGTGGACCCGCTGAAGTATGCACGGGCGGATCTGCACGATGGGCCACTGGCGGCGCTGACGCGCCACGCGGAGGTCGTGACCGTGGTCCTCAACCGCAGCGACGAGCTGTCGGCGAACGATCTCGACCGCTGCCGCGCCGACCTGATCTCGCGGTTGGAGGCCGACGGATTGGGCGATGCCCCCGTGCTCACCACCTCGGCGGCCACGGGCGACGGCGTCCGGGAACTGCACGAACACCTGGCGCGGTTGGCGGGAACCCGACGTGCCGCGGTGGCACGGCTGGTGGCCGATGCCGCCCAGCTCGCCGACCAGGTCGTGGGTGACATAGCCGATCCGCCGGAGCTGTCCGTCGCCGTCGACGCCCTGCTGGAGCCATTGGTCCGGGCGACCGATGCCGGTCGAACAGCCGCCGATGCCGCATCCGCCTACCGGATCGGCGCGGCGGCAGGCTGCCGATCGCCACTGGCTCGCCTGGTGCGGCTGCCCGGACTGCTGGCAGCACCTTTCCAGCTCGTCTTCCAGCCACCTCTCCCGACATCGCGCCCGCCGAGTCGCTCCGTCGCAGCGATCGAAGCGGTGCTGGCCCGCAGCCTCGACCTCGGCGCGACGACCGGCTCCTCGCACGCCGCACTCGCCCGGACCGTGCAGGCCGTCGCCCACGATGCCGCGCCGCAGGTGATCGATGCGATCGACGCGGTCCCGCGACGACCGGCGCACCGCGGCTGGTGGAAGGCGATGGCGTGGCTGCGGGGCGTCGCCGAGGTCGTGACGGTCGCCGGGGTGGTGTGGTTGGTGCTGCTGGGTGTGTCCGGATGGCTCGGCCTGCCCGATCTGCCGCGCCCGGACGCCACCGACGAGCTGTCATGGCCGGCCGCACTGTTCCTCGGCGGGCTGATCCTCCGGGTGGTCCTGGGTGTGCTGTCGCGGGGGCTGATCGCCGCCGGCGCGCGACGGCATGCCCGACGGGTGGCGCGAGAGGTGCGACGCCAGCTGACGACGGGACTCCGGACGCACGTCGTTGATCCCGTCGCCGGGGAGGTGTCGCGCCGCCGACACCTCCGCGACCACCTCGAGGTCCTGCGGCGGTCGCAAGACGTTCGACGAAACTGAGGAGACGCCATGACGGCCGCTCGAAACGACGGATCCGCACGGACCGGCCACCTCGGGCTGTGCACGGACCTGTACGAACTACGGATGGTGGAGTCCTACCTGCAGCGCGGCATGACCGCGCCCGCCACGTTCAGCCTGTTCATCCGCCCGGCAGCCGCCCGACCCTGGTACGTGGCCCTGGGAATAGATCGCGTCCTCCAGTTGCTCGAGTCGTTCACCTACGGCCCGGAGGAACTGGACGAACTCGAGCGGTTGGGCGTGACACCGGACGTCCGGCGTCAACTCGGCGACCTCACCATCGATGACGGCGAAATCTGGGCGGTCCCCGACGGGACCGTCGTGCTTGCCCAGGAACCGGTCATGGAGGTCACCGCTCCGCTGCCGGTCGCGCAACTGCTGGAAACGGCGGTGATGAACGTCGTGCAGTACCCGACCCTGGTGGCCACCAAAGCCGCGCGCTGTGCATTGGCCGCGGACGGCCGTCAGCTGGCCGACTTCGGATTCCGCCGCGCGCACGGGCTGGAGACCGGCATCGAAGCCGCGCTGGCCGCCTACGTCGGTGGCGGATTCGCGAGCAGCAACGTCGAGGCAGGACGTCGCCACGGCATCCCGACAACCGGGACCATGGCGCACTCGTACGTCCAGGCGTTCCGGGACGAACGTGAGGCGCTGCGGTCCTTCGCGACCGACCATCCCGAGCACAGCGTCCTGCTCGTGGACACCTACGACACCATCGAGGGAGTCCGTCGGGCGATCGAGGTCAGCCACGACCTCGGCATCGAACCACGCGGCGTCCGCCTGGACTCCGGCGACCTCGGTGCGCTGGCGGTCGCAGCCCGACAGCTGCTGGACGAGGCGGGGTTCACAGACGCCATCGTGATCGCCTCCGGGGGCCTGGACGAGTACCGGATCCACGACCTGGTCCGCGCCGGCGCCCCGATCGACGGCTTCGGCGTGGGTACGTCCCTGACGGTTTCGCAGGACCACCCCGGGCTGGACATCGTCTACAAACGCGTCGACTACGACCAGCGTTCGGTCGCCAAGTTCAGCGGTGTGAAGAGCACCTTCCCCGGCGCCAAGCAGGTGTTTCGAACCGATGGTGACGTCACGCGGGATGTTCTGTCGATCCGAGCCGCCGACGAGCCCGGGCGTCGGCTGTTGCAGCCGGTGTGGCGTAACGGGCAACGCCTCGATGATCCCTTCGAGATCGCGACGGTGCGCGACCGGGTGCGTGCCGGGCTGGACGAACTTCCGAACGACTGGCGAACGCCTCCCTACGTCGATGAGGCGCCCGTGCCGACACTCGGATCCGACCTCAACCAGTTGGCGGAACAGGTCCGAGCCGCCGCCTTCGACGCATCCTGACCCGCGCCGACCCCCTGCGGGAATCCGATCCGGACGACGACGGCCGTCGTTCGTCGGTGGTCCGATCAGACGTGGTCACGTTCGCTGCTTTCCTGGACAACAGGGCCAGGTGACCAGCCGCTACCAGGGAGGTCCGAGATGTTCGCCGACCGGACAGAGGCGGGCCGAGGGCTCGCGGAACGGCTCCGCCGGTTCGAGGGCGAGCCGGTCGTCATCCTGGCACTGCCCCGCGGCGGTGTCCCCGTCGCCGCCGAGATCGCCCGCGCGCTCGGTGCGCCGTTGGACGTCATCGGTGTCCGCAAGATCGGTGCGCCGATGCAACCGGAGCTGGCCATCGGCGCGATCTCCGAAGGCGCCGTCCGGGACCTCGACCGGCGCATGATCGACCACCTGCAGATCGATGATGCCACCATCGCCGCGATCGAATCCCGAGAGCGCACCGAACTGCAACGCCGGCTGCAGCACTACCGCGGCGACCGTGGCTTGCCGGATCTCACGGGCCGGACCGCGATCGTCGTGGACGACGGGCTCGCGACGGGAAGTACCGCCCGCGCAGCCTGCCGGGCGGTGCGTCTGCACGAACCGGACCACCTGGTCCTGGCCGTGCCCGTGGTCTCCGCCCAGGGCCTCCGGAGCCTGCGCGACGAAGTGGACGAGGTCGTCTACCTCGAGGCGCCCTCCAATTTCATGGCCGTCGGGCAGTGGTACGAGGACTTCCGCGAAACCACGGACGACGACGTCACAACGCTGCTGGAAGAGATCGGCACACCGGAAAGCCGGACCTCATGACCGGGCCGAGAGACCTGATGATGCGCGACAAGCTGCTCTGGCCGCTCGACGACCCCCGCAGGATGATTGGGGCCACGGCTTAAGCGGACGGGTTGCAGCTGCTGCTGATTGCGCCCCCGGTCCTGGCCGTGGCCGTGGCGGCCGCGACGCTGCCCGCCCGACGGGCCAGCCGGGTGACGGTCGCCGACGCCCTGCGTCAGGACTAGTCAGAGGGGACCTCGCGACCACCCGGATCGAACCGGAACGGCGGGTAGTCATCGGTCATCAACGCGACGTAGACGATGACCCGGTAGACCCACCGCTGGAACCCCATGATCACGTCGTACAGACCCGCCGGATACCGCCCCGACACCAGCAGGACCACGCCCGCGATCAGCACGAGCAGCCCGATCACGCCCCCACTGATCACGAGCCTGGCACCGTCGGGAAGCCCCGCGTCAACCGACCACGAGATCGATCCCCCCGCCAGGATCCCGACCACGAACAGGTGCGGGAGCGCCAGCAACCACCACTTGATCAGGACCAGTCCGCGCGACAGGTGGTCGGGGTAGTGCACGTCAAGGGTTGCGGGATAGTCGGCGTTCGCCCCCAGGCTGAAGGGTGGGTACCGGTCGGTCGCCAACGCCCCGTAGCCGTAGTACGTGAACCGCCATGTCCACCGCAGGAAGCCGACGTTGAGATCGAACAGACCCCGGGGATAGCGCCCGGTGACCAGGATCGCGATGCCAGCGGCGATGGTCAACACCACGAACACCGGCGTGAGAATCACCAGGACCAGCGCGTGGGGGATCAGCAGCAGCCACTTCACGAGCCAAAGCGCCCGTGACGGTGCAGGATCCCCCAGACCGTTCAGCACGACACTCGAAGCCGCGTTGTCCACCATGGATCCACCTCGTCGCTGATCGACCGATCCCCACGGACGGCACAACCCGACGGTGCCACGTGGGCCGGTCCGCGGGCAGGGCCAAGAGCAATCGAACACGCCAACGAAGGGCTCCACATCGACTCCAGGCCGATCTTCGTGCACGCGATGGACCTTCTGCCCTACATCCCGACGATCACCCGCGGAGAATCGAAAAGGACACGGGTACGACCCGTCCGGGCGACCCGGATTCTGCAACCGCGTCGAGGTACGACGATGACCACGACCGAGGTCCTTCCGGACCCTTCCACCAACCATCCCTGGGCCCGCGCACACCCCGTGGCGGCGTTCATCGCGACGACCTACAGCCTGTCGTGGAGCCTGTGGCTCGTAGCATGGATCCTGACCGAACCCCTCGGACTCAGCCAGTGGGTCGGGGCCATCCCCTTCCTGGCCGGGGGCCTCGGCCCTGCCGTAGCGGCGTTCCTGGTCCTGCGCTGGACCGGACAATCGGTCCGGGCATGGGCCAGACCCATCCTGCGGTGGCGGGTGCCGCTGCGCTACTACGCCTACGCGTTGGGACTCCCGGTCGGCCTGCAGGCCGTCGCCAACGGCGTGCTGGTGCTGCTCGACGAGCCCGTCGAACCGGCGCTCGTGGCCGAGCGCTGGCCGGCCTACGTCATGACGTTCGTCGTCGTCCTGACGGTCGGTGGGGCGCTCGAGGAACCCGGCTGGCGCGGCTTTGCGCTCCCCCGCCTGCAACAGAGGTTCACTCCCCTGGCAGCCACGGCGCTCCTGGGTCTCGCCTGGGGGATCTGGCACGTGCCGCTGTACGGGCCCTTGGGCTTCCTGGTCCCGTTCGTCCTCGCGTTCTTCTACACCTGGCTGTACAACCGCACCGGCAGCGTGCTGTTGTGCATCCTGCTGCACGCCAGCTTCACGCCGGCGCAGGACCATCTGCTGCTCCTGGCCGAGGAGGTCCACGGGACCACCGACGTGGCCGTCGGACTGGCATACCTGCTGGGTGTGGGAGTGCTGCTCGTGGCCACCCGGGGCCGCCTGGGTCACGACGACGGTTCCGACCGTGCCGACCCGTCCGACGCCTGACCCGCCCGTGGCCAAGGTGGGCGGCGAGCGGGCGCACTGGCCGGACGTACGGGCTCACCCGCCTTCCGGACAGCCGAGCGGAGCACGGTGAGAAGCCCCTTTCGGAGCATCACGTGGATTGGCACGGTCACGGGCACACCCCGCCAGGCTGGCGCGCCAATCGGTCGGCATGGAGTCAGCGCCTTCCCAGGCTGTCCTCGGCATCGCGAAGACCACGCGGGCCTCGTCCTCCCGACGATCGAGCGACCAGACGTACCCGTCCCGGTCGGGCGACTCCGGGTCGGAACGCGCGGACGGGAACCACGGGTGCTGCCGGGAGGTGTGGTTGACCACGAGGTCGATGAAGATGCGGATCCCCGCTCCCGGTGGGATACAGCGGCATCAGCCACAGACAGGTGATGCCTCGGCCAGCCAGGTGGCCCACCCGTTGCGCCAACCCGCGGAGATCTCCGATTCGGTCACCGTTGGCATCCCCATCCGTCCTTCCCGCAGGCATCCATCGAGACCGCCAGCAACCGTCGCCCCCCAGCCAAACCTCCACGGACGGATGGTGATCGTCGGCCCTGCCTCGAGGGGACCCGGCCCCGGTATCGTGCACACGTGAAGGGGAGTATCTCAGCCTCGTCGGCATCGTCAGGACGGTCCTACCAGGGACCCGGTGCCGCGCCAGATCCGGCAGGCACCGATCACGGTGCCGGAATTCGGGAGGAAGACCTTCGGACGCAGCTCGCGACCTTCCGTTCGCGACCCACCGGAGGATCCCCTCGATGAACGAAACCCACGCCACCTCGCCATCCACAGGCGTGTCCGAAGCAATGCCGCCCCAGGCACCTCATGCGACGGACGTCGCCTCGTTGAGTGACTCGCTGGGCACCGACGTCGCGGCCGGCCTGTCCGACGACGAGGCCGCCGAACACCTGATCGCGGGTGGCCGCAACGAACTCACTGCGCCACGATCTCCATCATTGA
>JBDNIX010000045.1:0-3544 GCA_041688045.1 Nitriliruptoraceae bacterium | reverse complement strand
CCGCAGCTGCCGCCGGGTCGACGGACGTGGCCCTGCCGATCGCCGCGCTCGCTGCACCGTTGATCGGACTACACCTGCGGGGTCTGCTGCCCGCCGGGGGAGTGGCGGGGGTGAGCGTGGCAACCCTCGCCGTCCCGGTCGGCGTGGCAACCTCGAGCCTGCTGGCCGTGTCCGGCTCGGCGGATCTCCCGGCGCGGTGGCTACCACCCGTCCTGGACGGCGGGACCCTCCCGGTCGTGGTGGCCGTCGTGGCACTGTTGGGGATGGCGGCGACGCTGGACGTCGTCCGCCCCGTCGCGGACCTGATCCGGGGAGTGGCTGCGGCCATCGCGATCATGGCGGTCGGTGTGTCGGCGCTTCCCGACGGCCTGCTGGCCTCGGCGAGCGGTACGCAGGAAGCGGCCCTGGTCGCGTTGCGCCCCGCGCCGAGCGTTCTGATCGTGCTCGCGCTGGCGACGTCGTGGCTGACGATCGACGCGGTGCGGTTGCGCAGCCGGGTGCTCGCCACGATCGCTGCGCCGGTGGTCGTGCGGCTGACTGCCACGATCGTCGTCGTTTCCGGGGGCGGCCTGACCGAACTGGGTATCGCCCTGCTGGCTCTGACCCTGGTGTCCGCGGCCGTGGCGCGGGTCGGTCCGGCGTCCCTGAGTCTGCCCGCCAGCGTGACGGCCGGGTTGTCCGCAATCCCGGGCTGGGCGCTGATCGCCGCCACACCGCAGGTACGCGCATGGGTGCTGATCGGTGTCGGGGCGCTGCTGATCGCGGTCGGGCTCGCCCGCCGGCAGGTGTTGGTCGGCCACCTCGGGGCCGGGGTCGCGACCGTCGGCATCTGGTTGCTGCTGGACCTGCATGCGGTGACCGCCATCGATCTGTGGCTGCTACCCGTCGCCGTCCAGCTGGCCGCTCTTGGCGTCGCAGCGCGTCGAGGTGGAGACCTGTCGTCCTGGGTCACCGATGTGCCACCCCTGCTGTTGGTGGCCGTGCCGGCGGTGGCCGAGCGGCTCGCCGACGGCCCCGGCTATCACGCGGTGCTGGCCGGTGGGCTGGCGCTCCTGGCGATCATCGACGGTGGCGCCAACGGTCGTGGCGGGCCTCTGGTCACCGGGATCGGTGTCGTGCTGGTCGTCATGGTGGTCGAAACGGTGGCCTTCGCGGCGCTCGTCCCGACGTGGGCGTGGTTCGGGGTCGCCGGCGTCGTGCTGATCGGGGCGGCCGTGCTCATCGAGCGGCAGGGCATGTCCGCCAGCCGCGCGGTCGAGCGCCTGAAAGACCTGGTCCGGGACGATGGACCGCCGCCCCCTGCACGGTCCGCCGCCGGGGCGTCGTCCACAGACCAGAAATAGATCGGCCCCATGTCACGGGATCCGTCTACGGTGCCGGTTGTGAGAGGACGGGGTCCTCGGGTAGGGTTCCGAGGTCCAGCGCGCAGCTCACGTGGCTGCGCGCGTCGTGTCTCTCCAGTCGACCTGCCGGGTTCTCCCGCGTTGTTCGGCTCGGATCGCACGACAGGAACGCACCCCTGCCCCCATCGGCGGCTATCGCGTGCTCCATCGACCGATGCCGCGTCAGCGGGGCCATATCACCGGTTCGACGAGGTCACCCCGCAACGGAAACTGACCCGCCGGACACCGGACCGCACCGCGCACCCGCGCGGGGCGGCGCGACCAGAGGAGTGCACATGCGCCGCTACGAACTGATGCTCATCATCCCGGACACGCTCGAGGGAGAGGCCGCACAAGAGGTCTTCACCTGGGCCAAGGACGTGCTTGCCGCTCAGGGTGGCACGCTGCTCGACGAAGCCTGGTGGGGCCGACGCAAGCTGGCCTACGAGATCAACAAGCGTGATCACGGCTTCTATGGCGTCCTGGACTTCCACGCCGACACCGATGCGGTGACGGAGCTCGAGCGCCAGCTGAAGATCTCCGACAACGTCGTTAGGTACAAGACCGTCCGTCCGGAGATCCGCGTGCGCTCCAACGCCTGAGTCGTTTCGCTCCCGTCCTCTCACGACGCCGAGCAGACCACCTCACGCAAAGGAGTACGTATGGCGTTCGAAAGCAACTTCATCACCTTTGTCGGCAACCTCACCGATGACCCGGAACTGCGCTTCACCGGTGGAGGTACGCCGGTGGCCACCCTGCGCGTCGCGTCGAACCGACGCTGGACGGGCCGCGATGGTCAGCAGCAGGAAGAAACGACGTTCTTGAACGTCAACGCCTGGCGCGACCTGGCGGAGAACGCCTCGGAATCCCTCAACAAGGGTGACCGCGTGGTCGTCATCGGACGCGTCAAGGTCCGCAGCTACGAGAACAAGGACAACCAGACCGTCTGGATCACCGAGATCGAGGCGGACGAGATCGCGCCGTCGCTGCGTTGGGCCAAGGCGTCCACGCAACGCACCAACCGGTCCTCGGACAGCAGTGACGGGGGATCCAGCAACTTCTCGCCACCGCCGCCCGCGGATGACGACGTTCCGTTCTAAGCCTCTGAGCTCGGCAGCGTTTTCGCGCTGCCCTTCCTTCCCCACCCCATCCCTAGCAACCGGCGCCGGTGGACCGCCCGCCGGCCGCGCCCCCACGAGGAGCACGCCCATGCCGCCCCGTAAAGAAAGCAAGGCCGACAAGGACAAGAAGCCACGCAAGCCGAAGCCCTGTCCGATCTGTTCGCAGGGCATCGAGTACGTGGACTACAAGGACCTGTCGCTGATCAAGCCGTTCCTCAACGAGCGCGCGAAGATCAAGGCACGTCGGACGTCCAACGTTTGCGCCAAGGACCAGAAGCAGCTCGCCGCGGCGGTCAAGAACGCCCGCGAGATGGCACTCATCCCCTACACGACTCGCTGAGGAGGCTGGAGATGAAGGTCATCCTGAAAAGCGAGGTCGACAACGTCGGGCTCACCGGCGACGTGGTCGACGTCGCAGACGGCTACGGCCGCAACTTCCTGCTGCCCCGAGGACTGGCGATCATCGCCACCCAGGGTGCCATGAAGGAAGCGCACGCGCTCACGCGTTCGCGCAAGGTCTCGGAGTCCAAGACGCTCGGTGCCGCAGAGTCCGCCAAGCAGATCCTCGAGTCTCGAACGCTGCGTATCGCTGCACGGGTCGACGACCGCGGGTCGCTGTACGGGTCCGTCAGCGCCGCCGACATCGCACGGGTCCTCAAGGAGCGCGGGCACGACATCCCGCGCAAGCGCATCGATCTCAAGGGGACCATCAAGGTCATCGGGACCTATGAGATCCCGGTCCAGGTCCACCCGCAGATCATCGCCAACGTCAGCCTGGACGTCGTCGACGAAGAAGGCGTGGTCACCGTCACCGAGGCTGGTGGCATCGTGAACGCCGATGACGTCGAGCCGCCGCCGCTCTTGACGGAGGGTGCGGAGAGCGCTGAAGAGCTCGAAGCGCTCAAGGAGGAGGCGATCGAGGCGGCGGAAGCCCTCGACGGCACGGAAACAGCCGGTGAACCGGCCGGCGGTGAGCCCGTGGACGCTCCCACCGGTGCCGACCCGGCGGAGGTTGAGCCGGCGGAGGTTGAGCCTACGGCT
>JBDNIX010000044.1:0-4974 GCA_041688045.1 Nitriliruptoraceae bacterium | reverse complement strand
TCAGTGGGTGCCGGGTCGGCGACCTCGTCGAGACGCACGGAGTTCGCCGTCCCGGGGGCAACCGTGATCGCGCGCATGCTGGCTCCTCAGGCGTTCTCGCCACGTTCGTCGGCGGGGCCGCGGCCCGTGCCGAGGTTGTAGGCCGACGCCACCAGGCCGAGGTGGCTGAAGGCCTGCGGGAAGTTGCCAAGCAGGCGGCCGGCGGCGGGTTCGTACTCCTCGGCCAGCAAGCCGACATCGTTGCGCAACGTCAGCAGGTGCTCGAAGATGCGGCGGGCGTCGTCACGGCGCCCGATCATGGCGAGTGCGTCGACGAGCCAGTAGGAGCACAGCAGGAACGCGCCCTCGCCCGGCGGCAGCCCGTCCGGCGAGTCGGTCGTGGGGTAGCGCAGGACCAACCCGTCGCCGAGGCCGAGTTCGCGTTCGATCGCCGCGACGGTGCCGTGGACGCGCGGGTCTTCGGGCGGCAGGAACCCGACCTGGGGAATCAGCAGCAGGCTCGCATCCAGCGCCGACGAGCCGTAGTACTGCGTGAACGTGTTGCGGTCGGCGTCGAAGCCCAGGTCGAGCACCTCGGCGTGGATCTTGTCGCGCAGCCGGCGCCAGCGGTTCACCGGGCCGTCGAGCCCGCTCTGCTCGACGGTCTTGACCGCCCGGTCCAGCGCCACCCACGCCATCACGCGCGAGTGGGTGAACGCGTGCTTCGGTCCGCGCATCTCCCAGATGCCGTGGTCGACGGTGTCCCAGTGCTCCTCGAGGTGAGACATGAACGCCTGTTGCAGCGACCAGGCATCCGCGCTGGGGTGCATCCCGGTCCGGCGGGCGTAGTGCATGGCGTCCATCACCTCGCCGTAGACGTCGAGTTGGAACTGGTCGTAGGCACCGTTACCGATCCGCACCGGCGCCGAGTTCTCGTAGCCGGGTAGCCACGGCAGCTCCATCTCGGTCAACCGCCGTTCGCCGGCGATGCCGTACATGATCTGCAGCTTCGCCGGATCGCCGGCCACCGCGCGCAGCAACCAGTCGCGCCAGGCGAGCGCCTCCTGCCGGTAGCCGGCCAGCATCAGCGCCTGCAACGTGAAGGTGGCGTCGCGCAGCCATACGAACCGGTAGTCCCAGTTGCGGGTGCCGCCGAGGTGCTCAGGTAGGGACGTCGTCGGGGCGGCCACGATGCCACCGGTCGGGGCATACGTGAGTGTCTTCAACGTGATGAGCGAGCGTTCAACCGGCTCGCCCCACTCACCCCGGTAGGTGCTCTGCTGCGACCAGCCCTGCCACCACCGGGCCGCGTCCTCAATGGCCACCTCGGCATCGACCGGCGTGGGCGGGGCCTCGTGCGACGGATGCCAAGTCAGCACGAACGGCACGCGGTCGCCAGGGTCGACCTCAAACTCAGCTACCGTGGTCATGTCCTCGCCGTGCAGTGCAACGGGGGTGGTCAACAGCAGTGCGTCGGGACCAGCGACGGCCTGCAGGGTGTGCGGACCCGTGCGCGAAACCCACGGGACGACCGCGCCGTAGTCGAACCGCATCGTCAGACGCATGCACATCGTGACGCGGCCCGTGACCCCCTCGACGACGCGGACCACGTCCGGGTTGTGGCCCCGCTCGAGTCCCCGGGGCGGCATCACGTCGATGACCCGCACGGTCCCGCCGTGGTCGTCGCCGAGCAGCGTCTCCAGCACAAGCATGCCGGGGCGATAGCGCCGCGAGATCCCCCGCGGCGTGCCGGCGGGAGCCAACTGCCACTCACCGTGCGAGCCGTCACCCAGCAGCGAGGCGAAGCAGGCCGGGGAATCGAACCGCGGCAGGCACAGCCAGTCGATCGAGCCCCACCGGGACACGAGCGCAACCGTCTCGGTGTCACCGATGATGGCGTAGTCCTCCAGTGCGACGCTCATTGCAGGGGATCGATGGTGGGGCCTCCGGTCGGTGTCGCCACCCGTCTCGGCAGCCGTGCGAGTCGGGGGCACCGTGACCGTAGGTGACCTGAACGCGATGTTCCGCCTCACCGCCACGTCCCATGGGCAAATGAGGAGTCGCGCGCAGGCATCGCAACCGTGAGCAGGACAACGGCGTCCGTCTCTGCACGCAGGTCGTGTGAGCCCGGGGGGATGGCAGCCCAGTGATGCTGGCGGAGCTGCAGCTCAGTGTCTCCGGTTCGCATGATGAGGTCGCCCACCAGCACGTGGAGTGTCGCGGGCCCGGATGCTTGATGCTCATCCAGTCGCTGGCCAGTTGCGATGGCCAGCAGTGTCTGTTCGAGCGACGCACCCGCGCCGGGCGTGAGCGAGCGTGCGCGCGTGCGACCTCGATGCGGATCCGCTTGGGGCTCGGCTCGAGGTAGGCGGTGTGTTCTCCCACGCGAATGGGCAGCCCGTACGGGCGGGCGCCCCAGGGCCCCCGACGGTCGCGCAGGAGGGCGTCTCAGCGGTCGGCGTTCGCGTGCCGCTGGCCCATGGCCTTGGCCCACGGCGCCGCGGTCAGGCCGTGCACGATCACGCTGAGGAGCACCGTCCACGTGACCACGGTGATGATCTGGGAGGTCCGGTTGAGCTGCGCCTCCTCGAGGACGACGAGCGAGAAGAGGATCGACGCCAGTCCGCGCGGACCGAACCAGGAGACGAAGGCGATCTGTTCCAAGGACAGGCCGGAACCCGCGAGGCTCACGGCGACGGGCACCATGCGGATGACCGTCAGGCTCAGCGCCGAGTACAGCAGCGTGGCAGCGGTAACGTCGGCTATCGCCGGCCCGACGAGGATCGCGCCGAACAGCAGGAAGGTCACCAGTTCCAGCAGGTGGCCCTGGTCCTCGGCAAAATCGGCCACGTGCGGACACTGTTCCCGAGCGACCTGTCCGAACACGAGTCCGGCCGAGAACGCCGCGACGAAGCCGTTGCCGCCCACCCACTCGGCGGAGGCGAACGCCGCGACCCCCAGGGCGAGGGTTCCCAGTTGGCGGAACAGCGGGCTCATCCAGCCCGCTCGTACCGCACGGTCGATCAGGAACCCGCCCGCTGCTCCGCCGAGAGCCCCGAGCAGGACGCCGAAACCGATCTGCTGGAGGATGAACCTGACCCAGTAGCCGGCGGAGGCGAGCCCCTCCGCGCGCGCTGCCAGTGCCAGGAACAGCATCACCACGGGCAAGGCGATGCCATCGTTGAGTCCCGACTCGGTGGACAGGGTCTGCCGGATCCTGCGCGGCACCCGACCGTCGGTGACCACCGCTTCGCCCAGGGCGGCGTCGGTGGGCGCCAGGATCGCGCCGAGCAGCGCCGCCTCCCACACGCTGAATCCATCGAGCAGGAGCCCGGCCGTGGCGGCACCCAGCACGATCGTGAGTGGCATGGCGATACCGAGCAGCCGCGCAGGCAGAGCGATCTCCCGCTCGAGTTCCGGGAGACGGATCGAGATCGCACCCGTGAACAACACCACCACGAGGGTGGCCTCGGCCAGGAACCGGACGCCGCTCTCGTCGTAGCCGAGATCGAGGACCCCGAGCCCGGCGTCCCCGAGGGCCAACCCGATGGCCATGAACACCATCGGCCCGCTGATGACCGTCCCCAAACGGTCCGACACCAGCCCGTACCCGAGGATCGCCAGTGCGACCAGCGCCACGCTCTGCACACCGCCGCCTCTGCATCGTCGGACGCCAGCCTGCCACCTCGGCGGCGGTCACACCCGGATGCTGTCCGGGCCGGGCCAACCGAGGCTAGCTCTGGTCCTCGTCCATCGGCTGGGGGACCCGCAGGATCGTGCCGGCGGAGTACGGCGCGACGACGTTGAGCCCGAGCGCGGTGTAGACGGACGGCGGCACCGAGATGTCCGCGGCGTAGAGGTCCCCGACGACCTGCGGCGCCCGGGCGAGCCCGACCTTGGGCAGGGCGAGCGTGAGCGTCGCATCCGCAGTCACGCATGGATCACCGACCCGTCCCGTGCTCGCGTCGAGTCCGCTGGGGAGGTCCAGTGCCAGGACGGGCGCCGGCGCGGTGTTCGCCCACCGGATCTGCTCGGCGATCGGTCCGCGCGGGTCGCCGTCCAGGCTGTAGCCGATCAGCGCGTCGATCACCACCGAGGCTGGCGGCGGCTCCTCCCGGATCTGCATCCCCATCCGGCGCAGCGTCGCGAGCTGTGCTCCAGGGACGCCATCGGGATCGGTGGCGCTTGGCACGACCGTGACCGCGACCCCCCGATTGTGCAGGTGCCGGGCGGCGACCAGACCTCCGCCACCGTTGCCGCCCGGACCGGCGAGCACCGTGCACGAGGACGGGGCGTACCGGCTGATCGCGAGCTCGGCGAGGGTGCGCCCGGCGTTTTCCATCATCTGGAGCAGGCTGATCCGAAGCTCCTCGATCATCACGCGATCGACCTCGCGCATCTGCTCCGCGGTGATCGCGGGCAGCCGGCCTGCCGGCGAGGGCTCGGTCATCGTGCGGCCGTGCGGTCGCGGCATCGCCCGGGCCCGCCGTTGCACAGCATCCTGGCTCCCTCGCCTCCGCTCGTGACGTCCCACCTGACGGTAGTGGGGCTAGCCCCGGCAGCTCGGTCGCGAGCGTCACAGCCGATGCCGCACCCGATGCGGGAACGGTTCAGGCCATCAACCTCTGGCGTCCCGTCGCGAGACGGCTCGCGACGAAACCTCAATGCACCCATGGACTTGGTGATGGCCGCTGGGCGGCGGGGCCATGGAGCGAAGCGGTGGCCTACAAGGCTCGGCGTCCTCGTCGCGGCCTGAGCGTGGTTTCTGACCCGGATGTGGGCATGCCGACGGGCCCGGAGCTGGGTCCGGGGGGTCGCTGTCGTCCTGTTCGCCCTGATCGGTCTGCGCGCAGGCCACTGACGGTGGACATACTCAGGGAAGCAGCACGACGGTCCGGAGCCGGATCCGCCGGTTCATCCACGACACCCTCCAAAGCATCGATCGGCCTGCCGACCGGCAGACCCTCCAGGCCTACGCGAGATGGCGGGTCCTGC
>JBDNIX010000043.1:0-7749 GCA_041688045.1 Nitriliruptoraceae bacterium | reverse complement strand
GCGCGCGGGTCACCGTCTCCCAATCACGGGCCTCGCGTTCATCCGAGAACGTCGCCGCATGCGTGCGCCCGTCGATATGAAGTCGCGCGCGGAATGCCCCCGAGGGGAGCCGATCGATTGCCATGCGGGACCCCCGATGTCGCCGCAGACGCTACGCACACCGGTAGGATTTGTCACGCGAGGCTGTGGACAAGTCTTGGCGCTGAATCGAAAACGGCCTCAAACGGCCCTCTAAAGCATTGAATTCGGCAGTGCGCCCGGCAGGATTCGAACCTGCGGCCTGAGGATTAGAAGTCCCCTGCTCTATCCAACTGAGCTACGGGCGCGTGATACGAGCATCGTAGTAGGCAGGCATGTCAAGCCCCATGCCGATCCGGTGCTTCCCACGGAGCCGGCGGGAGCGGCCGGTTCACTCGATGCCGGCGTCGCGCTGGAGGTCGCGGACGTAGGCGATGATGTCGGCGACCTGGTCCTCCGTGAGTCCGGGCATGGCCGGCATCGGGCCGAAATTCCAGTGGTGTGGCTCCACCCCTTCGGCGACTGCGCGCTGAAACGACCCATCGGAGTGGTGGCCCGGCTCGTAGATCTGGTGGATCAGCGGCGGCCCTGCAGCCGTGCCCATCGTCTGTTCGCCGTGACAGGCGGCGCAGTTGTTCGTGAAGAGCGTCTCGCCCCGGGCCAGGGCGTCGCCATCCCCGCCCGCGTCCTCTGAATCGCCGCAGGCGTCGGCCAGGACAACCGTCGTCAGCACGACCGCGGCGACGACGGACGGGCGGGACTTCATGTGGTGCTCCGGGAATCGGGTGACCAGTGATGGTGACGCTCGCGGACATTACCCCGAGGATTCTGATCGACGTGCCATCACGGAAGAGGACGGCTCCGAACCGGGTTGGGTCCCCCGATACCGCCCGTTCACCTGTCATCCTTCCGGGACCGCCCATGCCGATGTCCTCCACCTCGACGCCGACGAGCGCGACCATCCCCTCGCCCGACGCGCCCATTTCGCGCCCGCTGCCAATTCGGGTGCTGACTTCCCCGTGGGCGCGTCTGGCGTTGTTGGGCGCGATGATCGTGGCGGCGGCAGCGATCGCACTCACCAACGACGGGCTGTCGCTGGAGGGGATCCGGGGCACGATCGACGATCTGGGGATGGTGGCGCCACTGGTCTACGTCCTGCTGTACGCGATCGCGACCGTACTGTTGCTTCCCGGCACGCCATTCACCGTGGCCGCCGGCCTGCTGTTCGGACCCGTGGGTGGATCGATCACGGCACTCGTCGGCGCGACACTGGGGGCGACGCTGTCGTTCCTCGTCGGACGTGCCGTTGGCCGTCGTGCCGTCGAGCAACTCGCCGGTCGTCGTGTGCAGGCGATCGATGACCTCCTCTCGCGACGCGGCTTCGCCGCGATCCTCATGATCCGTCTGATCCCGCTGTTCCCGTTCAACGTCGTCAATCTGGTGTCCGGGATCACCGCATTGCGACCTCGTGACTACGTGTTCGGCACGGCGATCGGCATCATCCCCGGGACGGTGTTGCTCGCCGCGCTGGGTGGCAGCATCGACGATCCGACCTCCCCGGTCTTCCTCGGCGCCCTGGCCGGCTTTCTCGCCCTGACCGTCGTGTCCGGCGTGGTCGCGCGACGGATGCGAGCCCGTGACCGGGTTGCGTCTGGGCACCACGGGGCCGCGACCCCCGGCACGACATCCGATCCCGGCACAACGGGTGTCGATGATGCGTGAGGCGCTGATCGCGGGAGCGTTGCTGCTCGCCGCCTGTACCGGCGCCACGGATGCGAACGTGGCTGACTCCGGCGTGCAAGCACCCGATCCGTCCGCGTGGGAGACGGTGGTGGACGACGCTCGTGGCGCAACGGCGAGCCTGCACATGTGGGGCGGCAGCAACGAGATCAACGCGTTCATCGACGACGTCTACGCGCCTCGGCTGGCGGACGAGTTCGACATCACCCTGGAACGGGTACCACTGGCCGACACTGCGGATGCCGTCAACGCACTGCTGGGCGAACTGCAGGCCGGGCGGACCACCGACGGGGCCATCGACCTGGTGTGGATCAACGGCGAGAACTTCGCCACCCTGGACGACGCCGACGCTCTCCTGCGTGACTGGGCCCCGGACCTTCCCAACGCCGCGCTGGTCGACTGGGACGACCCCGCCATCGCCTTCGATGCCGGCCGCCCCGTCGACGGTGCCGAGTCGCCGTGGGGCAGCGCCCAGTTCCAGTTCGTCTACGACCAGGCACGCACCGATGCCGACGAGCTACCTCGAAGCTATGGCGAACTGGCCGACTACATCGTCGACAACCCGGGGCGTGTCACCTATCCGTCGCCGCCGGCATTCCACGGCACCCGGTTCATCAAGCAGTGGTTCTACGAGCTGTCGGGCGGCCCGGAACCCTGGTTGGAGGGCTTCGACGAGCAGGCCTACGAGGCCGCCTCCGGGGAGCTGTGGGAGCTGTTGGCCGATCTGCGTCCGCATCTCTGGCGAGGTGGTGAGACCTACCCCAACGACATCGCCGACCTCGATCGACTGTTCGCCAACGGCGAGGTGGATCTGACGTTCACGATGCTGCCGGCCGGGATCGACGCGCAGATCGACGCGGGTGTGTTCCCGTCCACGGCCCGGCCCTACGTGTTCGACACCGGGACGATCGGCGACTCCCACTACCTCGCCATCCCTGTCAACGCGTCGGCGCCGGCCGCCGCGATGGTGGTCGCCAACCTGGCCCTGGAGCCGGACCTGCAGGTGGCGAAGCTGGATCCGGCCAACGGCTGGGGGGACGGCATCGTGATCGAACCCGATCGCCTGGACCCCGATCAGCGGGCGGCGCTGCAGGACGTGGAGGCGTCATTGGGCGAGGCCGCCGTGGACCAGCAGGAATTGGCGGCGGCGACCTTGCCGGAGGTGATCGGCGCCTACACCACGGCACTGGACCGGGACTGGGACCGCTTCGTCCGGCAGCAGCAGTCGCCCGAATGACGCGGGTGTCGCTGACGACCACGTTGCGCGACGAGCGTCTGCGACCCTGGGTCCTGTTGGCGCCGACCCTCATCGTGGTCGGTGGACTGTTCGGCGGCGCGCTGGTGCAGGCGGGTCTGGGGTCCGTACGTCCCGTCCGTGGCGCGGCATCGTCCGGAGTGACCCTGGATGCGTACCGCGCCCTGCTGGCGGATCCGGAACTGCCGCGGTCGTTCGCGCTCACCGTGTACCTGGCCACTGCCTCGACGCTGTTGGCCGTGGTCCTCGGGCTTGGTGCCGCTCTACTGCTGCGGCGTGCGGCCGGGCGGTCGCGGCTGGTGACGGCCGCCTTCCAGTTGCCGTTGCCGATCCCGCACGTCGTCGGAGCGCTGGCGGTCCTGGCGTTGCTCGGGCAGAGTGGCCTGGTGTCGCGGGTCGCCGGCGCGCTGGGTGTGGTGGACGGAACGGCACAGTTCCCGGCACTGGTGTTCGACCCGTGGGCGATCGGGATCCTGGTCGAGTACACGTGGAAGGAGGTGCCGTTCATCGGCATCGTGGCGTTGGCGTTGTTGCGGTCCGCCCGGGTCCGGGAGCACGAGCAGGCCGCGCGGTCGCTTGGCGCCGGTGGCTGGCAACGGCTGCGGCACGTGACGCTTCCACTCGTGTTGCCGGGAGTGCTGTCGGCGGCCGCGATCGTGTTCGCCTTCACCTTCGGAGCGTTCGAGGTCCCGCTGCTGCTGGGGCGCAGCTTTCCGGAGGCGCTCCCCGTCGTCGCCTACCGCCACCACGTCGATGTGGATCTGGCGTCGGGTCCGCAGGCGGTGGCGCTGAGCCTGGTGATGGCGTTGATTGCGTTCGCGTGCGTGGGGGCGGCGATGGCCCTGGCCCGTCGTCGCGTTCGGAGGGATTGAGCGTGGCGAGTTCGAGGCAGCTGATGGCCGAGCCCACGCGGGTTGCGGCGCCTGCGTCGGCTGGGCGGCATCCCGGGGACGCCGCGGGCCGCGCGTGGTTGCGTCGGGTGGTGGTCGCGCTCTTGCTCGTGACGTTGTTGCTCCCGCTGCTGCCACTGGCGGTGTCGTCGGTCGGGCAGGGCTACTTCTTCCCTCAGGTGGTGCCGGAGACGATCGGGCTGCGAGCGTTGCGGTTGATCCTGGCGCCGGGGGCAGAGACGTGGCCGGCACTGATCGACACGGTGGTCCTGGCCGGCACGGTCACGCTGGTCGCCCTGGTGATTGCGCTGCCGGCGGGGCGCGCGCTCGGGTTGTACCGGTTTCGCGGGCGCCATACCGTCGAGTTCCTGCTGCTGGCTCCCGTCCTGGTGCCACCGATCGCGGTTGCCATCGGGCTGCACGGAGCGCTGCTGAGGGTGGGCCTGACCGGATCGATGGCCGGGGTGGTGCTCGTCCACCTTGTGCCGGTGCTGCCCTACGTCGTGCTGGTTCTGGCCGGCACGTTCGCCAACCTCGACCCCGATTACGAGGCCCAGGCCAGATCGTTGGGGGCCGGTCCGGTTGCCGTGTTCCGGACGGTCACGTTGCCGGCGATTGCTCCGGGGCTGGCCACTGCGGCGTTCTTCGGGTTCCTGGTGTCCTGGGGGCAGTATGCATTGACGCTGGTGATCGGTGGGGGACAGGTCGTGACCCTGCCGATCCTGTTGTTCGCGTCGGCGTCCGGCGGTGATACCGCGGTGACCAGCGCGCTGGCGATCTTCACGGCCGCGCCCGCCCTCCTGTTGTTGGCCGTCAATGCCTGGGCCGTGACGGGGCGTGCGGTACCGATCGGAGGGGTGCGATGACCGGCATTGACCTCCGCAGGCTCAGCAAGCGGTATGGCGACGATGTTGCGGTCGATGGCCTGGATCGGCGCATACCGCCGGGACGCATCACCGCGTTGCTCGGCCCGTCAGGGTGCGGGAAGACGACGACGCTGAAACTGATTGGCGGGCTGATCCCCGCGACCGAAGGCACCGTGGACTTCGACGGTCAGAACATGGCCGGCGTCACCGCTGAGCGTCGTGAAGCGGTGATGGTGTTCCAGGATCACCTGTTGTTCCCGTACCTGACGGTCGGTGAGAACGTCGGTTTCGGCCTGCGCATGCGCGGTGTCGGTCGCCGCGTGCGTCGCGGACAGGTCGACACAATGCTGGAGCGTGTCGGTCTGCCAGGACTTGCCGACCGCCGTCCCCAGGAACTCTCCGGCGGTCAACGGCAGCGGGTCGCGCTGGCGCGAGCACTGATCATCGACCCTCGTGTGCTGCTCCTGGACGAGCCCCTCACCAACCTCGATCCGCACCTGCGCGACGGGATGCGCGAGTTGATCCTGGAGGTCCAACGAGACCTGCAGGTCACGACCGTGGTCGTCACGCACGACCAGGAAGAGGCGACCGTGCTGGCCGACCGCGTGGCGCTGCTGTTCGACGGGCGCCTGGCGCAGGTGGGCACGCCTCGGGATCTGCACGATCGTCCCGCGACGGCGTCCGTCGCCCGCTTTCTGGGATCTCCCAACGTGCTGGCCGGTATCCGGCGCGGAGAGCGGGTTGCGACGCCCGTCGGCGAGTTGACCGTTCCGCACGGTGCCCTGACCGATGGACCCGTGCAGGTCGTGATCCGCCCGGAAGCGGTCGTGGTCGCGCCATCTGGCGGCCCCAACATCGTCCACGGCACCGTGCGTGCGGTCCGGGACCTGGGCGCCCGAGCCCGTCTGGTCGTCGACGTCGAGGCAGCGAGCATCACGCTGGACGCCCGGCCCGATGCGCTGCTGGCGTTGGCGGTGGGTTCCGAGGTTTCGCTTCGGCTGCCAGCCGAGTCGCTGTGGGCGATGCCGGCCGATCACGCCGCCCCGGATGGCGGGGTGGGCATCGACCATGAGCACGCTGCCGCGCCGGCCCGACCATCCACCGACGTGCCGGAATCGCCACCCCCGGAATCGCCACCCATCGACCGCCGCTCCCGGACCGATATCCGTCGACCGTGACCACTGCTGACCGCGAGGGACGACGTGCTTGATGCGCCGGTACGCGCCCGGCTGTTGCCGGTGCTGGACGTTGGCGCGCGGTGGCTGGTCCGGGCCGGCGTGCCTTCGCTCGGACTGACGGTGGCCGGGTTGCTGGTGGCCATCGGTGCTGCCGTCGCAGCGGCGTTCGGCCTGTGGCTGCTCGCGCTGGGGCTGTGGTTGGTCTCGCGCCTGATGGATGGCTTGGACGGGCCCGTGGCGCGAGCCGGAGGACGGGCCAGCGCCTTCGGTGGCTGGGCCGACTTCAGTGCGGACATGGCCGCCTACGGCGCCTTCGTCGTCGGGTGCGCCCTCGGCAATCGCAGCGCAATGATCGCCTGCCTGGTTCTGCTGTTGACCTACTACGTCAACGGAGGGTCGCTCCTGGCCTACTCCGCAGCGGCGGACCGGGCCGGCGTCGCGCCGCCCGACGGGCGCACGTTCCACTTCACGCGGGGGCTGGCCGAAGGCACCGAGACCATCGTGGCCCATTCGCTCATGGTCCTGTTCCCGGCGTGGATGGCCGGGATCGCCTGGGTGTTCGCCGGCATGGTCACCATCACCATCCTCCAGCGGGTCCACCTGGCCCGCACCACCCTCCCGTCGACGTCGCCGACCGCCCCATCGGGCCGGTGAGAGGTGCAGCGGGCGCTGAGGGGTGCAGTCGGGCCGGTGAGAGGTGCAACGTGTGCTGAGAGGTGCAGTGGGCGCTGAGGGGTGCAGAAGTGCACCTCTGGCCACCCAGCGCCTGGGGGCTGCCCGCGCGTACCGTGGGTGCTGACCAGTGCAGAAGTGCACCTCTGGCCACCCAGCGCCTGGGGGCTGCCCGCGCGTATCCCGGGCTACCGGTAGAGGAACCGGCGCAGGATCAGCAGAATCCGGGACAGCGGCTTGATCCGGGCAAGGCTGTCACGCAGCGCCAACAGCGAGGCGTCGGCCAGGTCAGCGTTCCATGTGGGGTAGGCGTGGGTGGTTCGCGTGATGCGTCCGACCTTGGCGTCGTTGGCCATCCACGCCGCGACCTCGCCGATCCCTTCCCCGGCGCGTGGTCCGACGATCGTGGCCCCCACGATGCGCCCCTTCGGGTCGCCGACCAGTTGGGCGAACCCGTCGGTCCGTCCTGTGGTGACAGCCCGATCGAGGTCCGCATGCGACGACGTTCGCACGGAGACCCCGTCACCGAACCGGTCGCGGGCCTCCGCGACGGACAGGCCGATCCGTGCCACCTCGGGGTCGGTGAACGTGACCCAGGGGATCCGTTCGTGGTCGACCGTCGCGCGAAGCCCGAACAGGGCGTTCTGCACGACGGTACTGCCGTGCGTCGAGGCCACGTGGGTGAACGGCAGCAGCATCGTGGCGTCGCCACCCGCCAAGATGCGGGGATTGGAGGTCCGCAGACGGTCGTCGACGGCGATGGCGCCCCGATCGGTCAGCTCGACAGCGGCCAGCTCCAGTCCCAGCGACTCGGTGGACGGTCGTCGACCGACCGCCACCAGGATCTCATCGAACGGGATGGTCGCCTCGTCGACCTCCTGCCGGTCAGGATCACCGTCGCTGGCAGTGACGACGAGGCGCTTGGTGCCGCCATCGTCGACGTCGGCCCGGACCGCACGCGTACCGACCAGGACGTCGACGCCTTCGGACGCCAGCTGTTCGTGCAGCACCGCCGAAGCGGTCGGTTCTTCACGTGGAATGACCCGCTCGGCCATTTCGACGATCGTGACCTGCGAGCCCAGACGTGCGAACGCCTGGCCGAGCTCGGCCCCGATCGGCCCCGCGCCCAG
>JBDNIX010000329.1:0-4387 GCA_041688045.1 Nitriliruptoraceae bacterium | reverse complement strand
GCTTGGCTCCGTTTAAGTGGAGAGCCCTAACCTGCAACATGCATACTCCGTCATGGCGTCACGACGCTATCGGTCCTCCGGATGGCCTGCAGGAGCCGTGCGGACCGCCTCGTCTGCGGGGACCGCGCCGGTCAGCAGCGCGACCCGTCCGAGCACGGCGAGGCTTGCCGGCGTGAACATCCCGACATCCGGGACCTCGGTGAGCAAGCTGTCATCGGACGTGCGGTGGAAGTGTCGCAGCGAGCAACCGGGGCATCCGTACTCCTCGCACGCGATCAGTTCCATGCTGTTGAGCGACAACCTGCACCTCCGTGATGGGTCGAGCATCCCCCGCCCGGCACCACGTGATGCGATGGACCGCAACCGGCTCGTTCAGCGTATGCGCTGGTTGTCGAGGAAGGTCACGGATAGTGGTCGAAAGACGCCTTGTACGCCACATGCACGACGAGGTTCTAGAATCCTCCGCATGCAGCGCACGACCACGACCGTCCGGACAGGGAGCACCGCGTGGCGAAGGCACCGTTCGACGCTCGCAGCTACTGGGACCGACGCCTGGACCGGCGCTTCAGTCTGCAGGGCGTCGGCTTGGTAAGCGTCAGCCGCGGGTACAACAGGTGGCTGTACCGCGTGCGTAACCGCGTGTTTCACCGGATCGTGGACACGCTGGGCCTCGAGCCGGGGCGAGCAAAGGTGCTCGACGTCGGCGTCGGCGTCGGGTTCTACACCCGACGGTGGCTTGAGCTTGGCGTGGAACTGGTGGGCGTGGACATCGCCGACAGTGCCGTGAGGCGACTGCGGCTGCGCTATCCGGAGGTCCGGTTCGAACGCTTGGACATCTCGGACGACGTCACGGGCGTGGGTGGCGCCGACGGCTTCGACGTGGTCGATGCCTTCGATGTGCTGTTCCATATCGTCGATGACGAGCGCTACCGGGATGCCATCGAGAACATCTACGGGCTCCTGCGCCCCGGGGGCTGGTTCGTGTTCACGGATGTCTGCTCGCGACGCCGGAGCCAGCCGAGCAAACACTATGTCCGTCGTTCACTGACGGAGGTCGAGGACGTTCTGCGGGAGACCGGGTTTGAGCTCGTCTGGAGGCAACCCGCCTTCGTACTGATGAACTACCCGTTCGACTCCAACCGCTGGCACCGCGAGCTCTGGCGCCGCGTCCTCGCCCCGCTGCAGCGCTCAGAGCTCGGCGGCACGGTGCTAGGTGCACTGCTGTACTGGCCCGAGCTGGCACTCATCCGGTTGCTGAAGGAGAGTCCGACGACAGAGTTGGTGGTCTGTCGCCGTCCGGCGTCGTAGCCGTACGAAGCTCGCCGCGGCAGACCGGTTGAGCGTTGAGCGCCGATGATGTTCCAGACAGCTGCGGCGCTCGCCGCCTGAGGTTGCCTTAGCCTGAATCCACCGTTCTGGAGGATGTCCCGGTCGTCGTTGAACTTGGGTGGGTGACCTCCGGGTGATGGTGCATCGTATGGTCAGCCTGCGACACGGTGGTTGAGGCTGTCGGTTCCGGGCTGGTCGGCGGCCGCTTCTTCGAGTGCGATCAGCAGCTGTGGGAGCTGCCGGTAGCCCTTGACGCGGCGGAACTGGGCCTCGGCAGCGAGCATCCCGGCAGCGGTCCAGCGCAACGCCATCTCGCCGTGCTGCCAGCGCTTCACCCGCCGGGAGTGGTGTCGGACGATCTCGATCATCGACTCGACCGGGTTGGTGGACTCCACGGTCTTGAGCAGGCTGCCGGTGATGCCGAGCCGGTTGACCGTGAGGGTGTGCTCGAGCCCCTCGCGTAGCGACGCGGCGGCGCCGGGCCGCTTCTTGTCCAGCGCCCTGGCGAGCGAGGTCAGCTCGGCGAGGGCGGCGTCGGCGTCGGGGTTGGCCCACGCGGCACGCAGCTTGCGTTGGATCAGGGGCCGCTCGGCCTCGGGTAGATGCCCGATGACGTTCCTTATGCCGTCTGCACCGCTGAATCTGGGCTAGGGGCAATACCGTTCAGTTAGGGTGGTGCGAGGACTTCGACGGCCTGCATCGGGGCGAGGGTGGGTCGGGGCCAGTCGCGGTGCTCGGCACGCTTGACGCCGTAGTTGGACATCTTGCGTTTGACGACCCGTGCGGCGGAGCGCAGCCTGCGGATCGGGAGCAGCTCGTGGAGGATCTCGGCGAGGGTGTCGGTCAGTGCTGCGGTGAGGTTGATTGTCGATGTCCCGAGGCCAGCACGGGTGGAGCGGCGTGCCGCCCGGAGGGTGCGGGTGAACGAGATCCGGTCGGGGTCGAGGCGCTGGTCGTCGGCGGCGGTCGACATCAGCGCCCGGATGGCGTAGTGGGTGCACAGGTGGCCGTAGATCTCCTGGAGGACCCCGTCGGAGGTCTTGGAGCGCAGCACCACCTTCGGGCCGCGCTGGTGGGTCTTGAGCTCATCGAGTGCGGTCTCGATCTCCCACCGTTCGGCGTACAGCGCGGCAAGCTCGTCAGCGGGCGCCTGCTCGGGATCCATGATCGTGGTGATCAGCCGGTAGCGCTCGGGGGTGTCGGGCCGGCCGGGATCCTCGAGTGTGTACTCGATGACCCGCACGCTGAGCACGTCGGCTCGGATGCGCTTATCGGGTGTGGCCACGATCTCGGAGCGAAACGACCCATCGTCGAACCGTTCGAGCGCGGGCAGCACCGCGTTGGATCTTGCCCGCCACAGCAGGTCCGCGCCGGTCGCCGCAGCGGCCGCAAACAGCGGATGCCCGGCGAATCCACGGTCGGCCAGACACAGCATCCCCGGCCCCAGATGCGAAAGCAGTCGGCGGGTCAGCGTCTGCTCGCTGTCACGGTAGGGCCCGACGGCTGCGCCGGTCATCGCATGCGTGCCGCACTCAGCGAAGGCCACCAGACGCACCTGGGGAAACGCCGAACTGCCACGCGACACACCCGGACGGCCGAACGCCACCTCGTTGTCGACCGTGTCGGGAACATCCAACGTCGTGCCATCGATGGCGACCAGCTTCCAGTCGCGATAGAACGCGCCCGGTGTCTGCTCGGTGGCAAGCGGCACACAACCCGCCTCGAACAGCCCCGCCAGCGGCTCCGGCCCGAGCCGCTGGCGGGCCTGAAAGATCGCCGACTTCGACGGCATCTTCCACCGCCTGGCCCATCCCGACTGCCACGACAGCCCCTCGACCAGGTTGCGCATCACCTCCTCATACGACGACTCGGAGAACAGCGCCAGCCCGAGCACGTAGTAGACCACCAGCCGTGCCGGCAACAACCGCGAACGCTGCTCGCCCCGACCGGCAGCCTCAACGACCTCATCGACCAGCCCCGGCGGAAACGTCCGGGTCAACACCCCCAACGCCACATGATCCGACAGACGCTGATCGTCCTGTGGCTTGACCCAACCTGCCCGCGGCATCCTGCCCTCCCAGTCGCCCGGGAGAATAGCACCCATGTAGTTCTAACTGAACGGTATTGGGCCTAGGTCACGATCAGCACCCGGTCAAGAACGCGCGATCGGCCGGCGGCCCTGGCCGAACAGCCACCGCCGGTACTTCGCGCTGTGGGCCTGCCTGCCGACGGGGCGAATGCTCACCGTCGTGCCGACGGCGGTCACGACAGGGGGCCGGCGCCCCGCAAGCCGGACAACCAGTGCAGCAACGCGGCGCCCACGACGAGGGCGAGGGTGAGGGCGAGGGCGATCCGCCCGAGGCCGGTCTGGGGGCCACGTCGTGGTCGTCCCCGGTGTCCAGCGACCCGGCACCGCCGGTCCCGCTCATGCCGCCGGCTCCTATCCCCATGCCGCCGCTCATGCCGCTGCCGCCGGAGCCGGTCGGGGCGCACGCGGCCAGGGTCAGCGCGGCACCGCCTGCCGGCGGGCGTCCGGTCGGGATCGTCGGCTCCTGCGGTCTCGATCGCCGGGCCTGGTGGCGTTCGGACGTCAAGCCGTGCCAACGCCTTCTTCAGGTCCGTGTCAAGTCTCCCGGCCCGGGTGGTCGCGGCTGCCTGTACGACGCTACCGTCGTACAGACCGATCCCGGTGACCGAAGGACGACCGTGGTCAGTGACGAACGGACAGGGCCGGCCCGCGTCTACGACCGGGTGGCGCCGGTCTACGACCTGTACTCCGGACCCATGGAGTGGATGGGCGGCACGCGCCGCCGCCGGCGGCTGCTCGAGTGCGCCGCCGGCGAGGTGCTCGAGGTCGGGGTGGGTACCGGCTTCAACTTCGAGCACTACCCCGCCGGCGTCCACGTCACCGGGATCGACATCTCGGAACGCATGCTCGCACGGGCCCGCGCACGGGCCGCCGACGCCGCCGCTGACGTGGACCTCGACGTCGCCGACATCGAGCGGCTGCCCTTCGAAGACGACACCTTCGACATGTCGACCGCGACCTGCGTGTTCT
>JBDNIX010000328.1:0-10187 GCA_041688045.1 Nitriliruptoraceae bacterium | reverse complement strand
CGAGCAGCGCGTGAAGGACAACCTCGCCAGCCGCGTGGAGGCGTTTGAGGCCGAGGACCGCGTCTACGAGGTGACCATCCCCACCGAAGAGGTCACCGAGTACAAGAAGGGCAAGAAGACCACGGCGCAGAAGAAGTTCCTGCCCGGCTACGTGCTGGTCCGCATGGAGATGGACGACGAGGTCTGGGGGATCGTGCGCCACACCCCGGCCGTCACCGGTTTCGTCGGCTCACCCGGAACCCGCCCGGTCCCGCTGCCACTGCGCGAAGTCGCCAACACCCTCAAGCTCCCCGCCGAGTACGTCGAGGAGGTCGAGCCGGACGAAGCGGCGGCGACCGAGCCGACCAAGGTCGTGGCGGAGATCGACCTCGAGGTCGGAGAGACCGTGCGCGTCACTGGAGGTCCGTTCGCGGACTTCACCGGGACGATCGCGGAGATCAACCTCGATCAGGCCAAGCTCAAGGTGCTCGTCAGCGTGTTTGGTCGAGAGACCCCGCTGGAGTTGCCGTTCGACACCGTCGCCAAGCTCTGACCAAGTACCTGGCACACCCCAATCGATCGTGGGAGGCCGCATGATGCGGCCGTTGGACCACGCGAGGAGAACCGAAGATGGCCAAGAAGGTCGTTGGCTTCATCAAGCTACAGATCCCGGCCGGACAGGCGAACCCTGCTCCGCCCGTCGGTCCTGCCCTGGGGCAGCACTCCGTGAACATCATGGAGTTCTGCAAGGCGTTCAACGAGAAGACCCAGGCGATGCAGGGCGACATCGTTCCCGTGGAGATCTCGGTCTACGAGGACCGGTCCTTCACCTTCATCATGAAGACCCCGCCGGCAGCGCAGCTGCTCATGAAGGCGGCCGGTCTGAAGGGCGGCTCCGGCACGCCAAACACCACCAAGGTCGGCAAGGTTTCGCGTTCGCAGGTCCAGGAGATCGCCGAGAAGAAGATGCCGGACCTCAACGCCAACGACATCGACGGTGCCATGAAGATCATTGAAGGCACCGCACGATCGATGGGCATCACTGTCGAGGCCTGAATCTCGATCCATTGACGACCGTGGGAGACGGGCTGACACGCCCGTCGTTGGTACCACGAGGAGTAACACCGTGGCGAAGCGAGGCAAGAAGTACCGCGACGCGCTCGCGAAGATCGAACCCGACAAGCTCTACGGTCCCAAGGCAGGCTTCAGTCTGCTCAAGGAGATCGACGCGACCAGCTACGACGTGACCGTCGAATGCGCTTTCCGGCTGGGCATCGACCCGCGTAAGGCCGACCAGATGGTCCGTGGTGCGGTGTCGTTGCCACACGGCATCGGCAAGGAGGTCCGCGTCGCCGTGGTCGCCACCGGTGAGAAGGCGACCGAAGCGCGCGAGGCCGGCGCCGACCACGTCGGCGACGACGATCTCGTCGAACTGCTCGGTCAGGGCGACCTGCTCGATGAGATCGATTCGGTCATCGCCACACCGGACATGATGGGCAAGCTCGGGCGGCTGGGGAAGTCGCTCGGTCCCCGTGGCCTGATGCCGAACCCGAAGTCGGGCACCGTGACCATGAACGTGGGCCAGGCCGTCAGTGAGATCAAGTCGGGGCGGGTGGAGTACCGGGCAGACCGCAACGGCAACGTCCACGCCGTGCTCGGCAAGGCCTCGTTCGCGACCGAGCAGCTGGTCGACAACTACGCCGCACTCCTGGAAGAGATCGTGCGGCAGCGGCCATCGGCGGCCAAGGGTCGCTACATCCGCAGCGCCTCGGTCTCCACCTCGGCGTCCCCGAGCATCCCGTTGGACCCGGCCAAGGCCCGGGATCTGCTCGAGGACGAGTAGTTCCCGCGAGCGGGGGTCCTGGGCTGGCTCGGCGTTCGATCTTCGGTGCAACGGGCGACCCCCGGTGTACCGAGGTGATGAGGGTCCACCGCGCGGTGGACCC
This sequence comes from Nitriliruptoraceae bacterium, assembly GCA_041688045.1. Taxonomy (GTDB): domain Bacteria; phylum Actinomycetota; class Nitriliruptoria; order Nitriliruptorales; family Nitriliruptoraceae; genus CSSed11-175R1. The sequence continues at coordinate 8,262 of JBDNIX010000328.1, read as the reverse complement.
TCATCGTGTGTCGGGCCCCGCAGCGCGCGAAGAGCCAGGGGCCAGGGGCTTCGAGGTAGCGACTACGCTTTCGTCCGTGGTGGTGCCCGCCGTCCTGCTGAAGGAGTCTTCGTGGAAGAGCGACCGACGATCGTGGTTGTCTCGGAACCCGACGGCGTTCGGGCGCAACTGCGATTGACGCTGGGTGAGGACCGCTTCGAGGTCATCGAGGTGTCCGACGTCCGCAGCGCCGCAGCTACGGTCACCGAACGACTGCCGGCACTGATCGTGCTGGACGACGATCTCGACGGGGCAACGGAACTCGCGAGTTCCCTGCGCGCAGAGCCTGAAACCGCTGATGTCCGCACGTTGTTGCTCGTCTCGCGATCGACCGCCGGGGAGCAACCCGCGTCGGTCGTCGATGCATCGATCGCGATGCCGGCCACCTCGTTCGCACTGCTTCGCCGAATCGAAGGTCTGCTCGACCGCGACTGATCAACATCCGTCTGCGCGCTGGCGCCGGAAGCGCGGTGCCCGCGCAGGCTCTGGCTGCGTTCGACGCCGCACCTCGGGACGGCTACGCTGCGGGAAACCGAGCCGAAGACCGCTGGACGCCCTCACGGGCTGAAGGTCGCGACGGTGCCCCCGCGACAGCGAGCACCCCGCGCGTCCCGCGCAGGAACGGACCCTCGGAGACTGCTCGTCAGGTCTCTCGTTGCCGTCCCCCTGCGCGCGAGCGCCAGGGGGTTTCGTCGTTCAGGCGCACTCTCGCTCGGCGGCCAACGAGACGTCAACGGAGCGCCCATGCCACGGCCAGAGAAGGTCGCAAAGGTCGACGAGGTCAGCACACAGCTGTCCGGCGCCGCCGCGACGCTGTTGACCCATTACCGCGGGCTGTCGGTGAGCGAGATCAGCCAGCTGCGTACCAACCTGCGCGAGGCGAACGCGGAAATGAAGGTCGTCAAGAACACCCTCACCCGCCGTGCCGCGACCAAGGCAGGGATGGACGGGCTCGACGAGCTGCTCGTCGGCCCGACCGGCCTGATCCTGTGTGCCGACGACCCGGTGGGACCGGCCAAGGTGCTCAAGGCCTTTGCCAAGGACCACCCGGGACTGACCGTGCGCGGCGGTTACCTCGACGGTGAGGTGCTCGACGAAGTCGCCGCGATCCGTCTGGCTGACCTCGAAAGCCGCGGAGAGCTGCTCGAGAAGATGGCCGGCCTGATGTACGGCGCGCTGGCCAACACCGCCCGGCTGCTCAACGCGTTGCCGGAGAAGCAGGCGCGCCTCATGCAGGCCCTGCTGGACGATGGCGGCGCCGACGGTGCACCGGCGGATCCGGAGCCGGAAGCTGCTGCGGAGCCGGAAGCTGCTGCAGAGCCTGAAGCCGCTGCAGAGCCTGAAGCCGCGGACGATGCCGCCGACAAGGCCTGACCGCACGACCCGATGTGCGGGGTCACCTCGACCTCGCAGCATGACCTGTTGACCCACTGGCGCGGATCGCGCCTCCAGGAGGAACCCCGATGGCGAAGCTGACCACCGACGAACTGATCGATGCGTTCAAGGAACTCACCCTGATCGAGCTCTCCGAGCTCGTCAAGAAGTTCGAGGAGACCTTCGAGGTCACCGCGGCTGCACCCGTGGCCGTTGCGGCCGCCGGTGGCGGCGGTGGCGGCGCTGCCGAGGAAGAGCAGGAGGAGAAGACCGCGTTCGACGTGGTGCTCACCTCTGCCGGCGAGAAGAAGATTCAGGTCATCAAGGAGGTCCGCGGTCTCACGAGCCTCGGCCTCAAGGAGGCCAAGGAGCTCGTCGAAGGCGCACCCGCCAACATCCTCGAAGGTGTTGCCAAGGACGCGGCCGACGAGGCCAAGGACAAGCTCGAAGCTGCAGGTGCGAGCGTCGAGAACAAGTGAGTCGAACACCGTCGTCGCGGCTCCCGCCGCGCACGATGGTCCGTCTCATCCAGGCACCGGATCCAGGCGCCGCGGAAACGTGGCAGGGTCCGTTCGGCCGCCCTCGGGTCCTGCCGAGGGCGGTTGACGTGCTACGTTCACTAGCCCTACACTTCAGGGCCGCCGTGTGTCCTGTCGTTCCGTTGTTCTCGCGCTCCGTGCGTCCCGCCCGCCGATCAAGGCTCTGCCATTTCGTCATGCCTGCGCCCTCCTTTGTGGTGCGGTCGACGCGTGTGGGGAACCTTCGAGCCCGCCGGACCCTGAGTACGTCATCGCCGGGACGGTATGTACCCGTGATGGAACGGGGTGGCGCCCCATCCATCGCGCAGCCGCCGCTCGATCGCACATTCGCCCACCGGGGCACTTCCGCCGTTCCCCGCTGAATCGAACCCCATGTTCCAGGGAGGTCCCTGTTGGCTGGCACCGTCGTCGACCAGCGTCTCAGCTTCGCGAAGATCCACGAAGCTATGCCGATCGAAGAGTTGGATCTCGTCGCGATCCAACGTGATTCATTCCACTGGCTCATCGAAGAGGGCCTGGGTGACATTTTCAACGAGATCTCGCCCATCGAAGACTCGCAGGGCAAGATGGCCCTGAGCTTCCTCAACCACCGGTTCGAGGACCCCAAGTACTCCGTCGAGGAGTGCAAGGAGAAGGACTACACCTTCGCCGCCCCGTTGTTCGTCACCGCCGAGTTCCTGAACAAGGAAGACGGCACGATCAAGTCCCAGACCGTGTTTATGGGGGACTTCCCGGTGATGTCCGACCGGGGGACCTTCGTCATCAACGGCACCGAGCGTGTCGTGGTTTCGCAGCTGGTGCGTTCGCCGGGCGTGTACTTCGACACGTCGGTCGACAAGACAACGGGCCGCGACGTCTACGGCTGCAAAGTCATCCCGGCCCGCGGTGCGTGGTTGGAGTTCGAGGTCAACAAGCGCGACCTCGTGGCGGTGCGTGTCGACCGCAAGCGCAAGCAGCCGATCAGCGTCTTCTACCGCGCCCTCAAGGCGTTCGTTTGGGACGAGGAAACCGGCGCCTACGAACTGGCCGCACCAGAAGTACTGAATGCCGAGGTGGACGACGACGAGATCCTCGAGTTCTTCGGGGGTGCGGAGTCCATCGAGCTGACCCTGGAGAAGGACAACACGGGTCGCACACCGGCGCAGGCGCTCGAGGAGATCTACCGCAAGCTGCGCCCGGGCGAGCCGCCGAACGCCGAACAGGCCGGGCAGCTGCTGTTGGGCATGTTCTTCGCGAACAAGAAGTACGACCTCGCCCGCGTCGGGCGCTACAAGATCTCCGGCCTCGAAGATGACGGGCAGGGTCAGATCAAGCACGGCAAGCTGACCGACGAATTCGAAGCGCTCGGTTTCAGCCGTCGCGAGGACCACGTGCTGACCCGCGAGGACTGCCTCGCGACCATGTCGTACATCGTCAAGCTCCACGCCGGCGAGCCGGACTACGACACCGACGACATCGACCACTTCGGGAACCGCCGTCTGCGCAGCGTCGGTGAACTGATCCAGAACCAGGTCCGCATCGGGCTGTCCCGCATGGAGCGTGTCGTCCGCGAGCGCATGACCACCCAGGACCTCGAAGCGATCACCCCGCAGACCCTGATCAACATCCGCCCCGTCGTCTCCGCGATCCGTGAGTTCTTCGGCACCTCGCAACTGTCGCAGTTCATGGACCAGACCAACCCGTTGGCCGGGCTGACGCACAAGCGGCGCCTGTCGGCGCTCGGCCCCGGCGGCCTGTCGCGGGAACGCGCAGGCTTCGAGGTCCGTGACGTCCACCCGTCGCACTACGGCCGGATGTGCCCGATCGAGACCCCGGAAGGCCCGAACATCGGCCTGATCGGGTCGCTGGCCACCTACGCGCGCATCAACCAGTACGGCTTCGTGGAGACCCCCTACCGCAAGGTGGTAAAGGGCAAGGTCACTGACGAAACCGAGCACCTCACTGCGGACGAAGAGGACCGCTACGTCGTCGCCCAGGCCAACGCGCCGGTCGACCGCAAGAGCGGCAAGTTCGTCAACGAGATGGTCCTGGTCCGCGCCAAGGGCGGCGAGGTTCGTGAGGTCACGCCGGGCGACGTGGACTACATGGACGTCTCGCCACGCCAGACCGTGTCCATCGCCGCCGCGCTCATCCCGTTCCTGGAGCACGACGACGCAAACCGCGCCCTGATGGGTGCCAACATGCAGCGTCAGGCCGTGCCGTTGCTCCGTGCCGAGTCGCCGTTCATCGGGACCGGCATCGAGTCCAAGGCGGCACGCGACGCCGGTGACGTGGTCATCGCCCGCAATGCCGGTGTGGTCGTCGAGGTTGCCGCGGACCACGTGGTCGTGCGCACCGACGACGACGAGATCGACCGCTACTACCTGACCAAGTTCCAGCGCTCCAACCAGGGCAGCTGTTCGAACCAGCGTCCGCTCGTCACCGAAGGCGACCGTGTCGAGGCCGGCGAGGCGCTGGCGGATGGCCCGTCCACCCACAACGGCGAGCTCGCGCTCGGGCGCAACCTGCTCGTGGCGTTCATGTCCTGGGAGGGCTACAACTTCGAGGACGCAATCATCCTGTCGGAGCGGTTGGTCCGTGAGGACGTGCTCACCTCGATCCACATCGAGCAGTTGGAGGTCGACGCGCGCGAGACCAAGCTGGGCCCGGAGGAGATCACGCGGGACATCCCGAACGTCTCCGACGAGGTGCTGGCCAACCTCGATGAAGAGGGCATCATCCGCATCGGCGCCGAGGTACAGCCCGGCGACGTGCTGGTGGGCAAGGTCACGCCGAAGGGTGAGACCGAGCTGACTCCTGAGGAGCGGCTGCTTCGCGCGATCTTCGGTGAGAAGGCGCGGGAAGTACGTGACACCTCGCTGAAGGTCCCGCACGGTGACCGCGGCATCGTCATCGGCGTGCAGCGGTTCTCGCGTGCGGACGGCGACGAGCTGTCCCCGGGCGTCAACGACATGGTGCGGATCTACATCGCCAAGAAGTCCAAGATCTCGGAGGGCGACAAGCTCGCTGGACGCCATGGCAACAAGGGCGTCATCTCCAAGATCCTGCCCGTCGAGGACATGCCGTTCCTGGAGGACGGCACGCCGGTCGACATCGTGCTCAACCCGTTGGGCGTCCCGTCGCGTATGAACGTCGGGCAGGTCCTCGAATCGCACCTCGGCTGGGCCGCTGCCCACGGGTGGCACTTCGAGACCACGCCGGACTGGTTCAAGGACGTCGGCTGGACCGCGGACAAGAAAAACGTCGCTGGTCCGGTTCGCTTCGCCACGCCGGTCTTCGATGGCTGCACCGAAGTGGAGCTCAACGACCTGCTCAAGAACTCCCGTGAGACCGAGGACGGCGTGCGGTTGGTCGGCCCGGACGGCAAGGCCACGGTGATCGACGGGCGGACCGGCAAGCCACTCGATTCGCAGGTCACCGTCGGCTACATGTACATCCTGAAGCTCCACCACCTCGTGGACGACAAGATCCACGCCCGTTCGACCGGGCCGTACTCGATGATCACCCAGCAGCCGCTGGGTGGGAAGGCGCAGTTCGGTGGCCAGCGCTTCGGTGAGATGGAGGTCTGGGCCCTGGAAGCGTACGGAGCCGCGTACGCCCTGCAGGAAGTCCTGACCATCAAGTCCGACGACACCCTCGGCCGCGTGAAGGTCTACGAGGCGATCGTCAAGGGCGACAACATCCCCGAACCGGGCATCCCGGAGTCGTTCAAGGTGTTGGTCAAGGAGATGCAGGCACTGTCCCTCAACGTCGAGGTACTGGGCGTCGGTGGCGAACAGATCGAGTTGCGGGAGTCGGAGGACGACGCGTTCCGCGCGGCCGAAGCTCTCGGGATCGACCTGTCGCGGCCTGAACGCCCGACCGCTGACGGGTAGTCGCTCCGTCGCTGCTGCGCCGGAGGTGCGGTGGTGCTCGTTGCCCCGCTGTGGGCTCCGTACTGACCCGCCCGCCCACCAGTCGCCCACCACCGCACCTCCGGCTCCGCAGCTGGCCTGTCGCCCACACAGCAGCCGTTTTTTCACACATTGGCAGAACACACATTGCGGTCCTTGTGGCCGCACCTCCGGCTCCCGCAGGTTGGGAGGGAGGACGATGAGGTAGGGAGGACGTCCTAGATGTTGGACGTGAACCACTTCGACCAGCTGCGGATCTCGCTCGCCGAGGCACCGCAGATCCGCATGTGGTCAAACGGCGAGGTCAAGAAGCCGGAGACCATCAACTACCGCACGCTCAAGCCCGAGAAGGATGGGCTCTTCTGCGAGAAGATCTTCGGTCCCACGCGGGACTGGGAGTGCTACTGCGGCAAGTACAAGCGTGTCCGCTTCAAGGGCATCATCTGCGAGCGGTGTGGCGTCGAGGTCACGCGATCCAAGGTGCGTCGTGAGCGCATGGGTCACATCGAGCTCGCCGCTCCGGTGACCCACATCTGGTACCTGAAGGGCGTTCCGTCGCGGCTGGGCTACCTGCTCGACATGTCCCCGAAGGACCTCGAAAAGATCATCTATTTCGCGGCCTACGTGATCACGTCGGTCGATGAGGACGCTCGCCACGCGGCCCTTCCGGAACTGGCCGAGGAGATCAAGGCCGAGAAGGAAGAGCTCGAGGCGCAGCTGGAGTTCGATCGTCAGGAGTTGCTGCAGCAGCTGGAGGCGACCCTCGCGGACCTCGAGGCCCAGGGCGAGAAGCCCGAGGTCGTGCGTAAGGAACGCAAGGAGATCGAGAAGCAGCTCAAGACCGTCTCCGTGCGCGCCAACAACGAGATGGAGCACCTCGACAAGGTGCTGGACACCTTCAAGAAGCTGTCCAAGAAGCAGCTGGTCGCCGAAGAGCTGGTCTACCGCGATATGCGCGACCGGTTCGGTGAGCACTTCAGCGGCGGCATGGGCGCGGAAGCCGTCCGTGAACTGCTGGAGTCGCTCGACCTCGAAGCCGAGGCGCTGGAGGCTCGGGCCGTCATCTCCGACGGCAAGGGTCAGAAGAAGCAGCGCGCGACCAAGCGCCTGAAGGTCATCGAAGCCCTGCGCACCACGCGCAACAAGCCGGCGTCGATGGTGCTCGAGGCGATCCCGGTCATCCCGCCGGACCTGCGCCCGATGGTGCAGCTCGACGGTGGCCGCTTTGCGACCTCGGACCTGAACGACCTGTATCGCCGGGTGATCAACCGCAACAACCGGTTGAAGCGTCTGTTGGACCTCGGTGCCCCAGAGATCATCGTCAACAACGAAAAGCGGATGCTGCAGGAGGCCGTCGACGCGCTGTTCGACAATGGTCGCCGTGGACGTCCGGTCACGGGTCCGGGAAACCGTCCGTTGAAGTCGTTGTCCGACATGCTCAAGGGCAAGCAGGGACGGTTCCGCCAGAACCTGCTCGGCAAGCGCGTGGACTATTCCGGTCGTTCGGTGATCGTGGTCGGTCCGACGCTGCGCATGCACCAGTGCGGTCTGCCCAAGCAGATGGCGCTCGAGCTGTTCAAGCCGTTTGTCATGAAGCGGCTGGTCGACCTGAATTACGCGCAGAACATCAAGAGCGCCAAGCGGATGGTCGAGCGGTCACGTGCACAGGTCTGGGACGTCCTCGACGAGGTCATCCAGGACCACCCGGTCATGCTCAACCGTGCGCCGACCCTGCACCGCCTGGGGATCCAGGCCTTCATGCCGACCCTGGTCGAGGGCAAGGCCATCCAGCTGCACCCGCTGGTGTGCACCGCCTTCAACGCCGACTTCGACGGTGACCAGATGGCGGTCCACCTGCCACTGTCCGCCGAGGCACAGGCCGAGGCCCGCGTGCTGATGCTCGCGACCAACAACATCCTGTCGCCGGCGACGGGTCGTCCGATCGCGTCCCCGACGGAGGACATGGTGCTCGGCATCTACTGGCTGACGTACTCGGGCGAGGACACCTCGCAGGACCGTGAGCTGACGGGTCTGCGGATGTACAGCTCCGTCGGCGAGGTCGAACGCGCCGTGGACGAGGACGTGCTGCACATGCAGGATGCGATCGTCATGCGTCTCCGCGGCAAGGAACTGGAAGCGGCGGAACGTCCGGAGCAGTTCCGTGAGGACGACGAGGCGTGGGCCGAGTTCCTGGCCAGCGGCGAGCCGGTCCGGATCGTGACCACTCCCGGGCGTGTGTTCTTCAACGAGGTGCTGCCGGCCGAGTACCCCTACGTCAATGACGTCGTCACGAAGAAGGGTGCCGGGGACATCGTCAACAAGTGCTCGGACCTCTTCCCCCGGTGGCAGGTTGTCGAGGTACTCGACGCACTCAAGGACCTCGGGTACCGCAACGCCACCCGCGCCGGTACCACCGT
>JBDNIX010000327.1:0-5226 GCA_041688045.1 Nitriliruptoraceae bacterium | reverse complement strand
GGGCCAGGGGGTCGCCACGGCCGTGCAGGTCGAGGATCTGCGACGGTGGACCGAGGAACAGTTCACCGGGTTTCGTGGTGAGATGCACCACCTGTTCGACCTGCAGACTGAGCGGATGAGCTCCAGATGGCGTCGCGACCTGCTGCTGATAGCGATCCCACAGTTCCTGGTGCTGCTCGGCATCGTGGTGTCGCTGAACCTCTGAGGGCGGCGTTGGCCGTACCGGGCCCGGTCATGTGGGTCCGGGCTTGGCGGTCCCTATCAGCCGCTGCCGATGCGGCCGTCGGCGGCGGCGTCGCGGACCAGGTCGAAGGCTTCCGTGTTGAGGAAGGAGACGGAGGCGGCCCCGGCGCTCCCGACGCGGGACGAAGCCAGTCGGCGTTGGACGTTCTCCGGCGGGAGCTGCCGGGCCTGGAACGCCCACGTCGCCATCTGCGCGGGTGGGATGTCGGTCACGGTGTGGCGGCGGACGACCGAAAGGGCATGCAGCACCGCGGCGGTGTCGCCCTGGGCGATGGACTGTTCGTGGGCGAGCGCGAGGAGTTCGGCCTGTGCCTGGCTGCGGCCGTAGTCGCCGTCGGGTCGGTTCTTGCGGTCCCGGGCATAGACGAGCGCCTCTTTGCCGTCCAGCTGCTGCAGGCCGGGGGCCACGGAGGTGAATCCGACGGACAGCGATCGGGGGACCTCTACCTCGATGTCGCCGTAGTCGAGGACGCCGCGGATGAACCCGCGCATCGAGGTCAGCAGGTAGCCGTCGATGTCGAGGTTGAACAGGGCCTCGGCCGTGGCGACGCAGTTCTCCGGGCCGTTGTTGAGACAGGCGTTGATGCGGGTGGTGCCGCGTCCGGGGACCGCGACCCACGAGTCGCGGGGGATCGACACGAAGCTGGCGTGGTGCCGGTCGGCCGAGACGAACAGCAGTTGGAACCCGTCGGCGCGGGCGTTGGTGAGCTGGCCGTTGCGCGGGGGTCCGTCGTCGGAGCCCAGCAGCAGCAGGGTGAGGACCTGGCCGTCAGGGTTGGGTACCAGCCAACGTTCGGCGGCTCCTGCGGCGGTGCCGACGAGCATCGCGGCGACCAGAGCGACGACGACCAGACCGTGCACGGGGCGGTGGAGCAGCGTCATCAGGCGTCGCCCTCGGGGGCGGTCCCGACCGCTTCGACGGCGACGGGGGTGGCGCCGTCGGTATCCACGAAGGTCATGGTTCCGGTGGTCGCGTCTGTGGTGTCGTGGGCGACGGTGACGGTGACCTCGGCCCATTCGGGCACACCGCGCGCGCCGATGCGCACGGCGTAGCTCACGTTGGCGACGCCGTCCGCGTGGCCGAGGATGGTGGCGGTCGCGATCACCGCATCGCCGGAGAGCCCCGGTAGCTCGACGGGCTGCCCGTCGCGGTGCGCGTTGAGGTGCGCGTCGAGCCAGGCGGTGGTTGCGGTCACGAAGGCGTCGATGGCGGGCTGGTCGAACGGGACCGACTGGTCCGCCGTGCTGCCGGGTTGGAAGACACCCGTGTTGGCGGTCGACAGGTCGACGAGTTCGGTGACCTCGACGGTGCCCTGGATGGGTTCCGGCTCGGGTTGCGGCTCGGATTCCGGTTCCGGTGGGGGCTCCGGGCTGGGCTCGGGGGCATCGTCGGCTGCCGGCGGGGTGTCGACGATGAGTTTGGTCGGTCCGACACCGGGTGCCTGGGTGAGGAAGCCGACACCGACGACGAGGGCGGCAACGACAACGACGCCACCGGCGGTGAGCCAGGCGGCGTTTCGTTGGGTGAAAGTGGTCGTCACCCGACGCACGATAGCGCGGCGGAAACCACCCTCTTCGAGGTCAAGAGACCGCGTACGTTGGCCGTCAGTTGCCCCCGAGCGGCGCCGTTGCCGAACTCGTCGGACCGGATCGTCAGGTCGTAGCCGGCGGGATCCGCGAGCACCTCGTCGATGACTGCCTCGACGCTGTTGTCTGCCGAGTCGACGCCTTCGAGGACGCCGCTGACCAGGCGGCTGTCGGCCGCTTCCACCTGCGGGCCGGTGGCCAGGACCAGGATGGCCGGGCTATTGACACCGACGGCGCCGCGTTGCAGGTGGATGCCGGTAGCACCCTGGAACGGCCCACGAAGGTTGCCGACGTCGACGGCGTAGCCGAGCGTTCCCTCGTGCGCGTCGAAGACCAACGTGGCGTTGGCGACGCCGTTGATCTGGCCCAGACCGCCGACCAGCTGGCCACCCTGGACGTCCAGGACCTGGTCGCCGGTGAACTCGAAGGTGATGTCCAGGGCTGAGCGGGTCGGCTCCCGGGGCTGCCAGTACGAGTTCTGCGCCAGCAGGTCGGCGGCGCGCATCAGGATGGAGGCCAGCTGCCCCCGGGTGACCGCTGCGCCGGGTTGGTAGATCTGATCGGTGGTGCCCTGGTCGATGCCGACGTCGTAGCTCCCGTCGGTCCGCCCGGCGACCACGTCCGCCTCCTCAAGCGCCGCGATGGCATCGCGATGCACGGTCCCGCCGATGTCGGGGAACGCGTCGTCGTTGGGAACGGGCAGGGTGGTGGGGGTCGCCACCTCGAGGAAGTTGCGCAGGACGCTGGCCATCTGTCCGCGGGTGAGCGGCTCGTCGGGGCGGTAGGTGCCGTCGGGGAAGCCGCTGATGAGGTCGCCGTCCTCGGCACAGCTGATCGCCTCCGCGTGCGTGGTACCGGCATCGGTGACGTCGGTCGGGACGATCTGCGGGCACCCCCGGTCGATGCCGCGGGCGGGAGGCAGCGTGTCGGCGGCGGCGGGAAGAGCGGCCAGCAGCAGCACGGCCAGCAGCAGCAGCGCGGCGAGCAGGACGGCGGCGGCGGTGTGCAGGTGCGACAGCCGGTTGGCCGGACGCGGAGGTCCGGGCAGCACGGCATGCCGCGTCATGGCAACGCCCCCTCTTTCGGTCTGATCCGGTCCGCGTGCGGTCGACTGACGTCCAACAGCGGTGCAGCCTCATCACGGCCTCGCGGACAGGTGACCGTTTCTTTGGGGCAGGCGTGTCGGACCGATGCCGGTTGCCGCGGACCCGGTGGGGTGGGACCATGCCGCTCCAGCGAACGGTGATGCGGGTGGCTCGGGTGCAGAGCAGCAGGCGGCGAGGTGGCGGCGTGGTGGCCGTCGCGTTGTGCGTGGCCGCGACCGTGGTGGCCGCGGTGGCCTGGCCGGTAGCGGCCGTGGCCCAGGAGGCACCGTCCGCCCGCGGCATCGACCAGGTGTGCCCGCCGCCCGACGACGTGCTGGCCGCGCTCGGCGACTCGCTGACCGACTTTCCGGACGTGGGGGAGACGCACGGGGACGCGATCGTCTGTGCGGCCCAGTACGAGATCGTGGCCGGGTTCGCGGATGGCACGGTGCGGCCGGGCCGGTCGGTGACCCGCGGCCAGCTGGCGTCGCTGCTGACCCGGTGGGTGCAGACCGCGATCGGCTTCTCGTTGCCGGTTCCCGACGAGCGGTCGTTCTCCGACGTCGGGGAGTCCACCCACGCCGACGCGATTGAAGCCCTGGCGGACGTCGGCATCCTGGGCGGACGCGAGGATGGCACGTTCGGGCCGGGCGAGCCGCTGACCCGCGGCCAGCTGGCGGCGACCGTGGCGGCCGCGATCAGCTTCGCGGATGTGCTGGCGACCGGGGGGCCGCTGCCGCCCGACGACAGCGAGGTGATCTTCACCGACACCGGCGACAGCGTGTTCGACGGGCAGATCCGGGCGCTGGCCGGCATCGGTGTCGTGCAGGGCACCGGGGGCGGCGCCTACAGCCCCGACGCGACGGTCACCCGCGGGCAGCTGGCGACCTTCCTGATGCGGGCCGCGGACTACCTCGACCGGCAGCAGCGATGGCAGCCGACCGCCGACATGGTGGTCATGCTCGTCCGGCTGGAGGCCGACGAGGTCGTGGCCGACGGCACGGCCGACGCCGACCCGCCGGATGAGCAGGCCACCGATCCGGCGCCGGCCGGGTCCGCGACCGTTGTGCTCACCGTCAATGCGTTCAACGGCACCATCGCCTACACGATCGACATCGCCGAGCTCACCGGTCCGTTCGCCGGGACCGACGGTGCCACGCTGCACCTCGGCGTCGCTGGGGAGTCGGGGCCGGTCGTGCTGCAGCTGGCGTCGGGCGCCGTGCTGGACGCCGCCGAGGACCGGGTCGCCACCGACGTGGTGCGGGAGTCGGCCAGCGTCGTGCGGTTCGCGGACATGATCGTCGCGCCGGAGGAGCTGTACGTGCAGATCGCTACGGAAGAGGCTCCGGCCGGAGCGGTGCGGGGGCAGCTGCGCATCATCGCGTCAGTGGCGGATGCGACCTGATGCTCAGGGCAGGGTGCGGGGCAGGACGATGTCCAGGACCTCGCCGTCGGCGGTGGTGAGGCTGACGCGGGTCTGGGTCGAGGTGCGCTCGAGCTCGCTACGGGGCGCGTTGCCCGCCGCTCCCGGCCGCAGGACGGTGACGAAGCTGCGTGCGGTCGTGCTGGGCGCGACGAACTCGAGGTTGGCCGCCGGGGTCAGCTCGCCGTAGCGCTCCGACACCCAGCCGCGCAGCGGGGAGTTGCGGCCGGTGACCGAGGTGCGTGACGCGATCGCCTGCAGCTGCTCGACGATCAGGGTCACACCGCTGTCCCAGGACGCGAACGTCAGGCTCGGGTCAATCAGCTCGGTCAGGGCGCCGGGCTCCAGCTGCCACCGTTGGGTCACCCGCTGCGACGACGGTGCGGACACCTCGTCGACGACGACGACCTCGCCGGTGTCGCGCACGAACCCGATCGTGCGGGTCCAGCCCGTGCCGGCGCAGGTCGCGACGCGCACTGTCAACCGGTCGATGTGTTCGTCGCTGGCGACCCGGATCACCTCCGACCGCTGGTCGTCGGGCGGCGCACAGTCGTCGCCGATCGTGATCAGGCTGTGGGCCTCCTGCGACACCACATGGCTGCGTTGAGCCGTGTTGCCGTAGGCGTACTTGCCCGGGTCGACGATCAGCGGCTGACCCTGCGCGAACAGCGTGATCGCGCCGTGGTCGAGGTGGCCGTGGAAGGCGCGGGGCTCGCCGTGCCGGACGGACAGGAAGTTCTCGTCCAGCCGCGCCCGATCGGTGCCCCAGCCGCTGCGAGCCAGCGTGAACCCCGCGTCGTAGGTGACGAAGGTCTCCTCCGGCGGCTCGCCCGAGTCGCCCCCGGTCGACATCCACCGCATCGCCGGGTGCTCGAACGCGAACTTGGC
>JBDNIX010000326.1:0-24620 GCA_041688045.1 Nitriliruptoraceae bacterium | reverse complement strand
TCACCGACCCAGTGGTGGAAGGGCAGCAGGAGCCGCTCGAGGTCGGGGATGTCGTTCTTGGGCACGGGACTGACGTTACCGCGCGCACCGGCCCGCCGGGCCCGAGCACGTGGGTCGGGAGCACGCTTGACGTCGGCGGTGTCGATCTGGCCGAGTGGCAACCACCTGATGGACACCCCCCAGCTCAGGATCGCGGTAAGGCACTCGTGGGCAGTGCGGTAAGTGCCGTAAGCGCGCTGGTCCAGGACATAGTGGAGGGCTTCGATGGCGGTCGCAGCGGTGATCTCGCTGAGCGGCATTGCGGCCAACGCTGCACGCACCGGGCGGGCGGCCGGAGAGCGACGGGATACCTCGATGCTGTCGGCGAGCAACCAGTTGGTCGTGACCGACGTCACTTTCCTGAGGTAGCCGACCGACCAGTCTGGGTGGCGGGCCGGGTCGAGCCAGTGTTCTGCGAGGCGTTCAAAGGTGGTATCCACCGGGCGGCCTGTCGCCCGCCCCGTCATGACGGTCTCGAGCTCGGCGAGGTCGGCCTCGATCTTCATCCAGGCCGACTCGTCGAGGTTGCGCGTGGAGCGCTGGACACGCTTGCCGCGCGCGCCGTCCTCTCGTACAGGTGGGTTGTGAAACGACCATCGGTACGAGCCGCTGGCGCCCCGCGATCCCGGCTTCAGCGGTGGGCTCATCACCAGGCCCCAGTCCAGCTCGACCGCTTGGCCACGCCGCAGACGACGGATAATCCGCGCCCGGTCCAAGGCGACCATCGGCTCCCTCCTCGAGGTCAGGCGCACCATCCTGGGGGTCAGCCGTTCCGCGCGACCGGCTGGCATGTGGGTCACCAACCGGCTCCGCGGGCCTCTGTGCCCTGCGACAGTTCCGGCTGACTACTACGGCAGTAGTGTGTTACTTCTGTGGTGCGGCACCCCATGGTACCGAAAGCGCTCCCGGAAAAGAGCGATATCCCGGCGCTTTGGCCGGGATATCGGGTGGAGGTGATCGGATTTGAACCGACGGCCCCTTCGTTGCGAACGAAGTGCTCTGCCGAACTGAGCTACACCCCCAGGGTGGTGTCCGCGCCGACGGCAAGCGCCGCCCAGCACGAAGCGTGCGGATGGTAGCCCCTCGCCACCACGGCCCGCCAACGAGAGCGCGTCAGCCGGCCTCCGGGGGCTCCTGCATCGATGGCATCGACCGCTCCAGGACCTCGCGATGACGGTCCAACGCCGCCCGGAGGTCCCGTTGGCCGGCCGCGGTGGTGAGATCCCCGCGCGTGCGTTCGGTGATCGCCCGGCCAGCGTCGGCGGCACGGCGCAGGCCTCGCGTCAATCCGTCGGGCACGTCGATGATCGCCAGGGCGGACAGAATCTCCTGCATCACCTCCAGTAAACCTTCAGCAGCATCGAGGTGGCCGCGCCGGACGTTGTCCAGGCACGCCCGACGCAGCTCGCCGACCGTCTCCGCGAGTCCGTGCAGCCAGGACCCGTCATCGACGCCGACCGCGTCCGGGCCCGGCAACTCCAGCCCGGCGATGGCGGACCGGGTCAGCACGGCCTCGGCCACCTCCTTGGCCGCATCCTGGACGAACCCCGCGTGGGCGATCTCCGGATGCGGCGCACAGGCGGCGATCGCCGTCGCCAAGGCTTCCCGGGCGTCGGAGATCAGCTCGTCGGCCCGGTCGTGCTCGCCCCGATGGATCGCCCGAATCGCGTTGGCGGCAGCCCGCGTCGCATCCCGCGACGATGCGAGCCCGACTTCCCGAGCCTCAGCGCGAGCGAGGAAGCGCTCCCGGACCGGAGCGCTGAGTTCGACCAGATCGGTCACGTCAGTCTTCCCACCGCCGCAGCCGGACCGACCCGCTGGCGTCCGTGTTGCCACCGGCGCCGATTCCGCCCGCTCCGGTATTCGCGACACCACCGCCGACGGCAACCCGTTCGCGCGGCGCCTCGGACAACTCGTCGGTCGTCAGGTCCAGCGAACGCACGACCTGGCGGGCCTCGTCGCGTTGCAGCTTCAACCGGCGCAGGATCGTCGCGTAGGCGGCGGTCCCCCCGGCAACGATCAGGAACAACGGCCAGAGCCACCCGCCGACGACCACGGCCAGCACGAAGGTCGCGGCCGAACCGATCAGTGCACGGACGAAGCGCGACCGTCGTCGTGCGGTCAGGAGATCCTCGTGGTGGTGGGTCATCGACGGGCTCCGAGTGACGGTCCGGGGGGTGGTCCCGGAGAGTGAATCCGGGGCGATTCCGGGCGAAGAGTTGGCGGGCGTCGCACGGCGTCCAACGATCCGACCGGCGTCCGAGGGAACCAGCAGATGACGTCCGCCCCCACGGCCATCACTGCTCAGGACACTCATCGCGCGTTCGAACCCTCCAACCGTGACGTGCGGTGAGGACTTCCGTGACCGGAACGCGCTCGGGACCAGCAGAACCGCCCAGATCAACACGAGCAGCACCAGCGGGTCCGTCACGCTGTCGCCATCCGTATCCGTATCACCGGACCACCTCGGTGCTGCCGCCGGAATGCACACCACCGGGGAACGGCGTGCGACAGGACGGTAACACCGGGATGATGAGCCACGAAGCACCCAACACCGTCCTTCGACCGTAGTCGGCGGGTGCGACAGCCTGCTCTCCAGGGCGCGCTGGTGTGCGACCTCCGGTCGCGTGACTCCGCGAGCGCACGGCTGGCTGTCTGCACGTGATCGAGTCCCCACCCACCGCGGTTACGGCGCGCGATGATCGCCGGATCGCCCGCCGGTCTTGTGGGTCACCCGCAGGTCGGTGATGATGACGTCGCGCTGGACCGCCTTCACCAGGTCGTAGAGGGTCAAAGCCGCCACCGAGGCAGCCGTCAACGCCTCCATCTCGACGCCCGTGCGGTCAGCGGTCTTGACACGGGTGGTCACCTCGACGATCCCGGTGTCGGCTGCCACCTCGATGTCGACGGTGACATTGGTCAGTGCGAGCTGGTGACACAGCGGGATCAGTTCCGAGGTGCGCTTCGCGGCCTGGATGCCAGCGATGCGCACGACCGGTAGGGCGTCGCCCTTGGGTAGGTCGCCGGATAGCAGTCGAGCCGCCGTCGCGGGCGCCATCACGACGCGGACCTTGGCTTCGGCGGTCCGCTGGGTGACGTCCTTGTCGCCGACGTCGACCATGCGAGCATGCCCAGCCGCATCGAGGTGGGTGAGATCGTCGGCGAGCGGGGCGTCGGACGGCCCGGCGGGCGAGGATGAGCCAGCGGGTGACTCGGAGTCGGAGGGACTCGCCATCAGTCGACCAGGATGTGGACGAGGACCTCGTCCCCGGCCGGGATCTCGGTGACGTCTTCGGGGACCTCCGCCAGTCCGTCGGCGTACGCGATCGATGTCAACAGGTGCGACGCCTGTCCGCCGGTCGGCGTCGCGACCCAGGCCCCGCCGTCCCGGGACAGCTGGACGCGGATGAACCCGCGTTTGTGGGGCGGCGCCGTCAGTGACTCCCCGGCGACCGCCGTGACGTTCGGACGCGCCACGTCCTTGCGACCCTGGAGCATGCGGATCGCCGGACGGACGAAGACCTCGAAGGAGACGAACGCGGACACGGGATTGCCCGGCAGCCCGATCACCGGCACCCCGCCGATGCGGCCACGGATCTGCGGCATCCCCGGCTTCATCGCCACCTTCTGCGACACCGACGTGCCGAGCGATGCGATCACGTCGGGGAGCAGGTCACGCGTGCCGGCGCTGGCGCCCCCCGTGCAGACGAAGAGGTCGGCGTGGCCGCTGTTGGTGTCGAACGCGTGCATGAGTGCTTTGCGGTCGTCGCGCACGATCCCCGTCGAGAACGGGACGCCCCCTGCGGCGCGCACCAGTGCGGAGAGCATCGGCCCGTTGGAGTCGCGGATCTGCCCGGGCCCGGGTGTGTCCTCCGGGCGGACGAGCTCATCACCGGATGACAGGATCACCACCCGAGGAGGCGGCAGACATCGCACCCGCACCACGCCGGCCGATGCCAGCAGAGCGATGACGGCCGGGGTCAGCCGTCGGCCACCGACAGCCAGCCGCTGCCCCGGAGTGACGTCCTCACCGGGGGACCGGATATTCGCGCCGGCTTCCGCCGGACGGTGGAAACCGACCTGTGACGTGTCGCCCGACGTCGTCTCCACCGGCACGACGGCATCCGCTCCGGGGGGCAGGGGTGCACCGGTCATGATGCGCACGACCCGGCCCGAGCTGACGACCGGAAGTTCCTCCGAGCCCGCCACCACCTCGCCGACCACAGGGAGCCGGACCGGGACCGCCGTACGGGCGTCGGACAGGTCCGCCGCCACCACCGCGTAGCCGTCCATCGCGGAGTTTGCGAAGGCGGGGATCTGCTCGTCGCTGTGCACGTCGTCCGACAGCACCATGCCCAGAGCATCCACCAGGCGCAGTTCGATGGGCTCGGGTGTCGGCAGGCCGTCGAGGATCGCCTGCAGATGGGTCTCGATGGACACCAACTCGTCGGCGACCGTGACCTCGCTGCGGCCGTGCCCCACGAAGCGTGTCATCCCGCCTGCCCACCGGTCGGGTGGTCGGCAACGAACTCCCGCAGCCACGCCAGCAACTGCGGTTCGAGTTCGGGCCGTTCGGCAGCCAGTGCCACCGTCGCCGTCACGAAGCCGAGCTTGTCCCCGATGTCGTACCGCGGGGCGTCCAGGCGCAGGCCCACGATGGGCTCGTCGTGCGCCATCGTCTTGAGCGCGTCGGTGAGCTGGATCTCTCCACCTCGACCCGGAGGCGTGTCACGCAGGACGTCGAACACACTCCCCGGCAGCACGTACCTGCCGATGATCGCGAGGTTCGACGGCGCTTCGTCGGCCGGCGGTTTCTCCACGAGGTCGGTGACCTGGAACTCGTCGTCGACGTCGGTCGCCGTGACGGTCGCGACGCCGTAGAGCGAGACCTGTTCGGGCGGGACCTCCATCAGGGTGACCACCGGCCTGCCGGTGCGCTCATGTGTCTCGATCATCCGTTCCAGGAACAGCGTCGACGGATCCACGATGTCGTCGCCGAGCAGCACCGCGAAGCTGTCACGACCGACATGCTCCTCCGCCATCAACACCGCATGCCCCAACCCGAGCGGCTGCGGCTGTCGGACGCTGTGGATCGTGGCGAGACCGGCAAGGTCCTGCACCATCTCGAGCAGGTCGTCCTTGCCCTTGGCCGCCAGCTCCGCCTCCAGACCGGGCAGCCGGTCGAAGTGGTCCTCCAGTCCGGACTTGCCTGCCGACGTCACGAACAGGACGTCGTCGAGGCCCGCGCGGGAGCACTCCTCCACCAGGTACTGGATCGCCGGCTTGTCGACGACGGGCAACAGCTCCTTCGGCACGGCCTTGGTCGCGGGCAGGGACCGGGTTCCCAGCCCCGCGACGGGCAGAACGGCCTTACGGACCACGGGGGACTCCTTGGACGGTTCCTCCGAGCCTACTGAGGATCACTGGGACATTCGGGAGGCGAACGTCCCGGTGTCCTCGCGCCCCGGACCGCGTAGTCTTGCTGATCGTCCGAGAGGGGTCCCATGCCAAGGGGAGGCACCGTGGAGCCGCAGGATCGCAAGGTCGCACTCCGCCGATCGGCTCGGGCCGCTCGAGGTTCGCTCGCTCCCGCCGTACGCGCTGCGGCCACGGCGGCCATTCGTAGCCGCCTCGGCGAGCTGCCTGAACTGACTTCGGCCAGGGCCGTGCTGGTGTACGCCGCCGGATCGACCGAGGTGGACGTTTCCGGTGCAGCCGCTGACCTTCGGGGCGCGGGTATCACCACCCTGTATCCACGGGTACGGGGCGAGAACCTGGAGGTGGCGGCCGTCGATGACCCGGCCCAGCTCGTGCCAGGACATCGCGACATCCCGGAACCGGCCGGTCACGCGATCGACATCACCGCCGTCGACGCGATCCTGATACCGGGAGTCGCATTCGATCTGCGTGGCGGGCGGCTCGGTCAGGGAGGCGGCCACTACGACCGCTTGCTGCCGCGGATCGGGGACGCCGTTCGGGTCGGTGTCGCCTTCGCCTGCCAGATCGTTCCGACCGTCCCCCGCGTCGACCATGATGTGTCGGTCGACCTGATCGTCACTGAACGCTCGACCCAACGCATCCCGGACCTACACCGGACCTGACGATCGCGGCCTGCCGCGGCGTCGCGCGCGGCCGCGCAACGCGCGCACGAGCTTGCGGGAGCGGCCGCCGTGCGGCATCATCAGCACTCGCCGGTACCGAGTGCCAATCGGGGTAGCGGGCGCGTGTGCGCCCATGGGCCTCCCGGTCCGGTTTCGCCCAGGGTTCCAGGAGTTGACCATGCCGACCTACGAGTACGCGTGCCGCGACTGCGGCGAGCACCTCGAGGTGGTCCAGTCCTTCAAGGACGACGCGCTGACCACCTGTCCGAACTGCTCCGGCAATCTGCGCAAGGTCTTCAGCGCCGCCGGGATCATCTTCAAGGGATCCGGGTGGCACGTGAAGGACTACGCGTCCGCCGGACGCTCGGGCGGTTCGTCCGGCGATTCGGCCGACAGCGGTTCGGAGTCGGGAAGCTCGTCCGACGACGGGGGGACGTCAGAGAAGGCGGAGAGTTCCTCCGGCAAGGACGGCAAGGACGGGGGCACCTCGACGTCCAGCAGTTCGAAGTCCGAGTCCGCGTCATCGGGCTCAGGGTCCAAGGAATCGTCGGGTTCCGGCAGTTCGGCCGCGCAGAAGAAGAGCGCCTGATCTCCAGCATGTAGGGCAGCGGCCGCTCGGGTTGTCCACAACCGGACGATCCGTCCGCCCACTGGGCGTGGACGCTGCTCCACTGTCGTGCATGCCACGTTCACAGCTCCTCGATCGACTGGACGGCTCGCCGTTCGCCCTGCCGCGCGGGTTGGACCGTCTGAGTGAGCGCTGGTGGCGGCTCGCTCCGCGCTGGCGGTTCGTGGCGACCGCCGCCGCGCTGGCCGCTGTCATGGTGGCGGGCGTCTCCCACGTCGCGGCGACGCCGTACGGCCCTCCAGGAACGGTGCTCGTGGCCGCCACCGACCTGCACGTCGGCCAGGAGATCGGGCCGGGTGATGTACGTAACGCGACCTGGCCGCAGGGCCTGATCCCGGATGGGGCCGCGACGGAGGTGCGGGGACGGCTGGCAGCGCCACTGCCGGCGGGCGCTGTGCTGACCGACCGCCACCTCGCCGGCGATGGCGTGGCGGCCCTGCTGCCCGCCGGCTCGGTGGCCGTGCCGCTGGCCCTGGAGGCGATCCCGGCGGTGGAACCCGGTCAGCGAATCGACCTCATCGGTCGGGACGTCCAGGGGACCGGGGTGGTGCTCGCCCGTGACGCGCAGGTGCTGTCGACCGACGCCACCGACGTCTGGGTCGCCGTCGCGCGGGATCTGGCGACGCAGGTGGCCGCGGCAGCCGCGACCGGGACCATCACCGTGGTGGTCGTGGGCTCGTGAGCGTGGCAGATTCGGCCGCACGGGCGATCCTGCGCGCCATGTTCGGAAAGATCAGGGCGTGGAACGGCAGCAGGGCGTACCAGTACGCCCGGCCCAACAGGCCACGCGGGTGGAACCGCGCCCGTTGGCGCATGATGCTGCCCTCGCCGTGGGGTCGGATCCGGAACTCCAACCAGGCCGCACCGGGCAGCTTCATCTCGGCCCGCAGCAGCAGTCGGGTGGGTGCCTCCAGATCCTCGACCCGCCAGAAGTCGACGACCTCGCCGACCGTCAGCGATTGGGGATGGCGACGACCACGCCGCAGTCCGATCCCTCCGACCAGCTTGTCGATCAACCCTCGCAGTTCCCACATCCAGTGTGGGGAGAAGTACCCGATCTCCCCGCCGATGGTGCAGACCGTCTGGAACAGGGCCTCCGGTGTCGCCCGCGACGTCACGGTGCGAACGTCCGCCAGCATCGTGCCCCCGGACCACGTCGGGTCCTCCGGGCGTGGGTCCTCGGGCAACGACCGGGCACCGCCGGATCGGCCGGCGCTCGCCCACGTGGTGGCAACGTCCAGGTCCTGAACACGGGCCAACGCCACCTCCAGCGCCTGCCGCGGGGCCAGGTCGTCGCGCGGGACCAGTTCGTGGATCCGGCGATCGTCGGCCACGACCTCGTTGACCAGGCTGTCCACCAGCGGCCGGGCCAGCCCCGTCGGCAGAGGTGTCACCAGCCCGATCCACAGCGACGACAACCGGGGAGTCAGCACGGGGACGGGCACGATCACACGACGGCGCAGGCCGGCGACGTCCGCATAGACATGCATGAGTTCGCGATAGGTCAGCACGTCGGGACCGCCGATCTCCAGGACCTCGCCGGTCGTTGCCTCGACGTCCAGCACCGCGACGAGGTAGTGCAGCACGTCACGGATGGCGATCGGCTGGCACCGCGTATCGACCCACTTGGGCGTGGTCATGACCGGCAGGACCTCGACGAGGTGTCGCAGCATCTCGAACGACGCGCTGCCCGACCCGATGATGATCGCGGCGCGCACCTCCGTGACGGGGACCGGCCCGTCGGCCAGGACGCGGCCGACCTCCTGTCGGGAGCGCAGGTGCTTGGACAGCTGCCGATCGTCGGCGTGCCCGAGCCCGCCCAGGTAGACGACCCGTCCCACCCCGGCTGCGGTGGCCGCATCCCGCAGGTTGGCCGCGGCCCGTCGATCACGCGCCTCGAAATCGCCGTCGCCGTCCATCGCGTGCACGAGGTAGTACACGACATCGATCCCGTCGCAGGCCTCGCTCAGTGACGCCGCTTCGAGCAGGTCGACGTGGATCACCTCGACCCGCTCTCGCCACGTGCGCGCAGCCAACTTGTCGGGCGAACGGACCGCGCACCGGACCTCGTGGCCCGCAGCCAACAGTTCCGGAACCAGCCGCCCGCCGATGTAGCCGGTGGCTCCGGTCACGAGTACCCGCACGGTGCACCTCTTCTCGCCCTCGTTCGCGCTCACGCCCGATCCGGATGGTCAGCGTTCGGCCCACGCGCGTCCCGGTGGAAGGCTCACACGCCCAGGACGTCCTGCAGGAACCTCACGACGCGCGGGTAGCAGTCGACCCGGTTGGCCAACTTCGACAGCCCGTGGCCTTCGTCGTCGTAGACCCGTAGTTCGCACCGCACCTGCCGCCGGGTCAGGATCTCATGGATCTGCTCGGCCTCGGACAACGGCACCCGCGGGTCGTTCGCACCGTGCACGATGAACAAGGGCGCCTGCATGGATTCCACATGGTTGATGGGAGACGCCGCCTCCAACACGGCACGGTCGTGTTGGAGCGAGCCATACTCACGCTCCCGGAATGCGCGTCGCCAGGCGGACGTGTTCTGCAGGAACGTGACCAGGTCGCTGATGCCGACGATGTCGACGCCGGCGGCCCACCGTTCCGGCTGGAACGCCAGGCCCGCCAGCACCATGTAGCCGCCGTACGACCCCCCGTAGAGCGCCGCACGGTCCTGATCCAGGTCGGGTTGGGTCGCCAGCCAGTCGTGCACTGCGCCCAGGTCGGCGACCGAGTCCAGGCGCTTGCCCACATCGTCGAGGTGCTGGTAGCTGCGGCCGTAGCCCGTGGACCCACGCACGTTGGGCGCGACGACCACGAAGCCCTGGGCCACGAGGTACTGCGTGATGGCGGAGAACGAGGGCCGGTACTGGCTTTCGGGGCCACCGTGGATCATCACCACGACCGGCATCGGAGCGGTGGGTGGCACCCCGTCCCCGCCCGGACGACCGGCACCGCGGTCGGGACGGAACACGAACGCCGGAACCTCCAACCCATCGAAGGAGGGAATCCGCACCAGTTCCGCATCGACGAAGGTGTCGGCGTCGACCTCGCACGGACTGACCGTCAGGCGGTCCAGCTCAGAGGTGTCGGTGTCATAGCGCCACGCGTCGCCGGGTACCAGCGGCGACGAATACGAAAACGCCAGGTACCGCCCGTCCTTGCTGAAGCGGTAGCCGCCGGCGACGCCGCGTCCGGGGAGCGGCACGTCCGTGACGATGGCCAAGGTCCGAGGATCGCGGAGTTGCGCCCGGCTGATCCCGTCGTCGTTCCAGACCACCAGCAGGTGCCGACCCGTCCAGTCGACCGCGCATCCGGTCGACCAGCCGGTTTCGATCACCAACTCCCAGGCACCGTCGGGCGTGCCCCGGGCCACGCCGGAGAACTCGCGATCCACGTCGGTGGAGAAGAAGAACGCTGAACCGTCCGGCAGCCAGGACGGCGACCCCACGCTCGCACTGCCGTCGTGGGGCGCCAACTCCACGACCGCCGGATGGTCGTGGCCAGCTGCCTGATCCGGGCGCACGGGATCCAGGTCGAGCAATCGGACCTGGTTGTCGCCCGGCAGCGTCGTCAACTCGCTGACGGCGAGGTAGCGGCCATCGGGCGAGAAGCCCGCTGGACTGGTCCAACCACCTGTCGCATACACGAGGCGCTCGTCGCCGGTGACCAGGTCTCGAACCCAGGTATCGAACGCGACGCCGTCGCCGCGGTTGGTCGCATAGGCCAACCACCGTCCGTCGCGCGTCACACCGCCGGGCCGGTGGATGTGGTCCTCGTCGATGACCAGCGGACTCAGGTGCTCCGGTGCGACCAGCGGCGCAGACGGTTCGTCGGGTGCCGTGAACAGTTGCGTCCGTTCGTTACCGCCGGCGTCGGTCGCCAGCAGCAACCGGTATCCCGTTCCGCCCGCCGGATCGGCCGGGAGGTACCCCGCACCGATCGGTTCCACGAACGAGGTCACGGGGGCCAGCTGCTCAGCCGGCTGCGGCAACACCTCGACGCTGTCGAGGTCCAGTCGGTGGACCTGATGCGTGCCGGGCAGATCGGAGGAGATCAGCAGGCGGCGTCCGTCGGGCGACCAGCTGGTGGGCGCGGCTGTGCGGATCTGCAGATAGCCCATGATGTCGGCGGTCACAGAGGTCCTCATGTCCGGAGTGTGCAGGCGGTTGTACCCCGCCCGCTGCAGCGGTGCGGCTGTCCGGCCGTTAGCGTGCGAGGCCACGGCGACCGGACGGGCCACCCATGCAGAGCACGACGTTCAGCCTCACCGCCAGCGACGGTGTGGCCATCCACACGTATGCGTGGCGGCCCGACGGCGAGATCCGGGGGGTCGTGCAGCTCGTCCACGGGATGGCGGAGCACGCCGGCCGGTACGAGCACGTCGCCGAGGCGCTCACCGACCGCGGCTACGCCGTGTACGCCACCGATCACCGCGGACACGGACACACGGCCGCGACCGACGACGACCTTGGCTTCTTCGCCGAGTCCCGGGGATGGGCAACGGTTCTGGACGACGTCTACCGGCTGAACCGGCAGCTCCGTGAAGAGCACCAGGACGTGCCGGCGTATCTGTTCGGGCACAGCATGGGATCGTTCCTGGCCCAGCAGTTCCTGTTCACGTTTCCGGGCGCGATCGATGGTGCCGTGCTGTCGGGATCGACCCGCCATCCCGCCGCGGCGGTCGAGGCCGGCGCGACGTTGGCCCGTGCCGAGATGCTCCGCCTGGGCCCTCGAGGGCGTAGCGATGTGCTGAATTTCGTCGCCTTCGGGAGCTACAACAACGCGTTCGCGCCGACCCGTACCGATTTCGATTGGCTGTCCCGCGACCCGGCCGCGGTCGATGCCTACATCGCCGACCCGCGGTGCGGGTTCGTCACTACGACGCGGATGTGGCTCGACGTCTTCAGCGGGCTGCGCGTCATCCGTCAGGCGCACCGGCTGCTGACCATCCCGCCCGAACTGCCGATCTACATCTTCTCGGGCGACCAGGACCCGGTCGGCGAGGCCGGTCGTGGCGTGCACCGACTGGTCGATGCCTACGCGGAGGCCGGGTTGCAGAGCGTCACCCTACGCCTGTACGAAGATGGCCGGCACGAGATGGTCAACGAGACCAACCGTGACCGGGTCATCACCGATCTGGTGGACTGGTTGGATGCCAGCACCGAGGACTGGACACCCGACTCGGGCTAGGTCACGTCAGGGCAGCGGCGCCAGCCGTGAACGTCGCCCCGGGATCCTCCATCAGGCCAGGCAAGGCCTACGCGTCGTCGCCGTTCCAGGGCGCCAGCGTCCCGTCCTCGTCCGCGACCCAGGACGCTTCGGACCCGTCGTGCCCTTCCAGCACGCGCACCACCGCCGGGAACCGCTCGACGACCCAGGACAGCGACGGCAGCCGCACCCGTTCCGCGTCGCTGAGCTCCTCCTCGGTTTCATCGCCGACGAAGATCTCCCACCCGGTGACGGTGCGTCCGTCGGCGAGTTCGTCGCCGTCGTGGTTCGGATCGAACGCCAGCGCTCCCAGCTGCGCGTCGTCGTTCTCGACAAGGCGGGCGCTGACGAACGCCGCCAGCAGCTCCAGCGGGTCCTCACCGTCGAGGTTGGGCAGATCGCTCGATGGCATCGTCAACTCCGTCCTCAGCCCGTCCGGCGGGTCAGCGGCTTGTACTTGATGCGGGTCGGGTTGAGCGCGTCCTCACCCTTGCGCGACTTCAGGTCCTCTTCGTACTCCGAGTACCCACCCGGGTACCAGGTGACCTCCGAGTCGCCCTCGAACGCCAGGATGTGCGTCGCCACCCGGTCCAGGAACCACCGGTCGTGGCTGGTGATCACGGCACAGCCGGCAAACTCCAACAGCGCTTCCTCGAGCGCGCGGAGCGTGTCGACGTCCAGGTCGTTGGTCGGCTCATCCAACAGCAACAGGTTGGCTTCGTTCTGCAGCAGCTTGGCGAGGTGGATGCGGTTGCGCTCGCCGCCGGAGCAGGAGCCGACGTCCTTCTGCTGCTCACCACCCTTGAACCCGAACGCGGCCACGTAGGCGCGGGAAGCCATCTCGGTCTTGCCGAGCTGCACCCAATCGACGCCGCCGGTGATCTCCTCGAACACGCTCTTCTTGGCATCCAGCGAGGCTCGCGACTGGTCGACATAGGACAGCTGCACGGTCTCGCCGACGCGGAGCCTGCCATCATCGGGTTCCTCGGGACCATCCTCCAGCAGGTCGGCGTGGCCGGCCGCGCTGACGATCATGCGGAACAGCGTGGTCTTTCCGGCGCCGTTCGGCCCGATGATGCCGACGATGCCACCGGGCGGCAGCGAGAACGTCAGATCCTCGTACAACAGCCGGTCGCCGAAGCCTTTCTCGACCCCGTCGGCCTCCACGACCACACCACCCAGGCGGGGGCCTTCGGGGATCATGATGATCGGCTTGGTGATCTGCTTCGGCCGCTCGCGGTTGAGCATGGTCTCGTAGGCCTGGATCCGCGCCTTGGCCTTGGCGCGCCGGCCCTGTGGACTCTGCTTGACCCAGTCGGCTTCCTCCGCCAACTGCCGCTGCTGCGCGGACTCCTCGCGTTCCTCCTGCGCCAGGCGTTGCCGCTTCTGCTCCAGCCACCCGGAGTAGTTGCCCTCGTACGGGTACCCGCGGCCGCGGTCGAGCTCCAGGATCCACTCCGCCACGTCGTCGAGGAAGTACCGGTCGTGGGTGATGGAGACCACCATCCCTGCGTAGTCCTTGAGGTGACGCTGCAGCCACGCAACCGATTCTGCATCGAGGTGGTTGGTCGGTTCGTCGAGGAGCAGGATGTCGGGCTTGGACAGCAGCAGCCGGCACAGCGCCGCCCGCCGGATCTCCCCACCCGACAGCACCGTCACGTCGTCGGCGTCGGGCACGCGAAGGGCGTCCATCGCCACCTCGATGTGCCGGTCGAGGTCCCACGCATCGGCGGCGTCGATCTTGTCCTGGACCTCGCCCATCTCCTCGTAGACGCGCTGCATTTCGTCGTCGTCGAGCGGCTCGGACAGCTTGGCGGCGAGTTCGTTGTAGCGCGGTACCAGCGTGGCGGTTTCCCCGAGCCCCTCGAGCACGTTGTCGCGCACGGACTTGGCGGCGTCGAGTTCCGGTTCCTGGGGCAGATAGCCGACGCTCATGCCCTTGGCCGGCCAGGCCTCACCTTCGTAGTCGGTGTCGACGCCGGCCATGATCTTCATGACGGTCGACTTTCCCGCGCCGTTCGCCCCGATGACGCCGATCTTCACACCGGGTAGGAAGGACAGCCAGATGTTGGACAGGATCTCTTTGCCGCCAGGCACGGTCTTGGACAGACCCTTCATCACGTAGCAGTACTCGGCCACAGCGTGCTCCAAGAATGTTGTCGAACTCGGACGAACCCGGACGAACCCGGTCGAACCCACGAGGCTAACGGGTGGCACGGCATCGCGCGGACGCAGCTCTCACGCCATCGGGCGTGTGCAGGTCGGGACCGGGCGTCGGGACCCGGTCGTGCGCGTACCCTGCGCCACCATGCCTCGCTTCGCCGCCGCTGCGCTCGTCTTCGTCTCGTCGGCCGCCGTTCTCGTCCTCGAGATCCTGGCGGCCCGGCTCATGGCGCCCTATGTCGGCGTCACGCTGGAGGTCTATACCGCGATCATCGGCGTGATCCTCGGCGGGATCGCCCTCGGATCATGGCTCGGTGGCAAGGCAGCCGACCGGACGGACCCGCGCAACCTGATCGGCCCGCTGATTGTCGCGGGTGGTGGGTTGTCGTTCATCACGATCCCGCTGATCGACGGTCTGGGCGCGGGTCTGCGGGGCGCCGGACCGACGGCGACCACGATCCTGACGTTCGCCGCCTTCTTCGCCCCCGCCGCCGTCCTGACCGCCGTCACCCCGGCGATCATCACGTTGCAACTCGATTCGCTGGACGAAACCGGCCGCGTCGTCGGGCGGCTGTCCGCCATCGGCACGGCCGGCGCGATCGTCGGCACCTTCGTGACGGGCTTCGTGCTGGTGGCCGCGCTGCCGACCCGCCCCGTCATCCGCGGACTCGCGGTGGCCCTGGTGCTCCTGGGAATCGGCGTGGCCATCTGGTTGCGGGGTCGCCGCGCGATCTCCGGCACGACGATCACCCTGGTCCTGATCGGTGGTGCGTTCTCGTTCGCGGCCAGCCATCCCTGCGAGTACGAATCCGCCTACTACTGTGCGTACGTCCAGCCCGACGAGAACCGCACCCAGGGCTACGCGCTGTGGTTGGACACGCTGCGTCACAGCTACGTCGACTTCGACGATCCGGACCACCTCGAGTTCACCTACACCGCCTGGTTCGGCGACGTCATCGACGCGGTGGCCCCCGACGGCGAGCCGCTCCGCGCACTCCACATCGGGGGGGCGGGGATGACCATGCCGCGGTACCTGCGAGCCGAGCACCCCGGGTCGACCTCGACGGTGTTGGAGCTCGACGAGCTGTTGGTCGACGTGGCTCAGGAGGAGTTGGGGTTCGTTCCGGGCAGCGACATCGAGGTGGTGGTCGGCGACGCGCGTCTGTCATTGCAGGACGTGGACGACGATGCGTACGACCTGGTCATCGGCGACGCGTTCGGTGGCGTCGCGGTCCCCTGGCACCTGGCGACCGTCGAGGTCATGGCCAGCATCCAGGAACGCATGCGTGACGACGCCGTCTACGCCATGAATGTCCTGGACTACGGCCCGAAGGACTTCCTCAAGGCCGAGGTGGCGACGGTGGGCGATGTGTTCGAACACGTGGCCATCATGGGGCGCGCTGATGCGTTCGGATCCCCGGACGCGTCGTCCGGTGGCAACCACGTCGTCATCGCGTCGGACGAACCGCTGCCGCTGGAGGCCATCGGGGGCGCTAACGCCGATCGGCGGCGTGACGATGCCCTGCTGCACGGGGATGCGCTCGCGGAGTTCGTCGGTGACGCCCAGATGCTGACCGACGACTACGCGCCGGTCGACCAGCTGTTGACCCCGTACCCGACGTCCTGACGCGACATCGCCCGCGACGCGTCGCCCGGCAGGTCCGGCAGGTCGACCGGCTTGCAGGGTCCGTCGGCCCCGACGAACGAAGGCCCTGTGCCCTGGCAGAACGCGCACGCATGCCCCAGACTGCCATAGCCGAGCCGACGGGCGACGGGAGGTGCGCAGTGCCGGACACGACTCCTTCCGAGCGACCGACGATCGATGTCATGGACGTGGACCTCGGGGGCGACGTCGTGATCGTCACGGATGGCGAGGGCACGATCGTGGACGTCAACGATGCCTTCGTCCACGTCACCGGCTACTCACGCCAGGACGCGATCGGCGCAACCCCTCGCTTGCTGAGCTCCGGACTCCAGCAGCCCGCCATCTACGACGAGATGTGGCAGAGCGTGCTGGACGGCGCCGTGTGGTCGGGGCAACTGGTCGACCGCCACCGTGACGGCTCACTGCGCACCCATCAGGTGACGCTGACGCCCCGCGTTGGCCCGAACGGCAAGGTCGACCGCATCATCGCCGTCCAGCGGAACCTGTCCCACGACCTGGGGCGCGAGAGCGGCGTCCCCGGGATCGGCTCGTTGCACACCGACCGATCAGGTCGGTGCGTCTACGTGAGTGGGGAAGCCGCCAGATTGCTGGGAGGCGATGCCGACGCCCTGTATGCCCATGGATGGCGCGACCGGCTGTTCGAGGACGACCAGGCCGCCGCGCTGGAAGCCGTCGACACGGCCCTGGAAACCGGCCGTGAACAGCGCATCGACGCCCGGACGCAGACGAGCAACTGGCTCCATCTGCGCATCGTTCCCCTGCGTGCCCCGGACGGGACCGACATCGGGACCAGCTGGAGCCTGGAGGACGTCACCGATCTCATCGACCTCCACCGTCGGCTGTCCCGTCGGGACGCCCTGGTGACCGCACTGCTGGAATCCCACGAGGACCCCGTGGCGTTCGTCGACCCGTCGGGCACGATCCTGGCCACCAATACCGCCTGGTCACGGACGACCCCGGACGAACACCCGGCTCTGGCGACCACCACGGGCGACAACCTGCTCGAGCGCCTCCGCCAGATGGGTGCCGACGGGGATCCGACGGCCACCGAAGTCGCCCGTGGTGTCACGGCGCAGATCACCGGTGTCCCCGCCACCGGCCGCGCCGATCGTCGCCTGCTGGCCACGCCGATCCACTCCGAGGAAGGTGGGGCCGTCCTGCGACTGCCGCGGACACCAGGCGCCACGTGAGCTCGGCCGTCACGTGGCGACGTGCAGGTCCACGAGTTCGTGCGTCGGTGCGGTCGTCGGGGCGGTCCCGCACGTGAGCATGCGCGGACGGGCATCGCGTCCCTGCCGGACCGTCGCCGCCATCACCCGACCGTCGGTCGTGGCAAAGCGCACGCGGTGGAGGTCCCCATCGCGATCCGAATCGAGGTAGCGCAGCCCGTCGAGCTGGTCGATCCCGAACTGCTCGCGGACCAGCAATTCGGCCGCCTGGGCCGCGAAACTCAGTGCCGATCGCCCACGGCAGACCGCAGGCAACAGCCGCCCGGCTTCATGGGCGGCGACGGCGGCAGCTGCAGTGTCGGGATCCAGGTGTCCGTAGAAGATCCCGTCCGGGAGGCACACGAGGTTGCCGGCGAACCGGTCGCCCCCGACGTGCGAGCACTCCCAGACGCGGTCCCCCAGCGTGCCCGCCAGTGCGCGGGCGACAGGTAGGCCATAGGTCGCGCAGCAGACGTCATGCTTGCCGTTCGTGCACACCAGATAGGTCGGCTCGTCCACCGGGCGGCCCCCGACGGTCGTCCCCGCCGACAGACCACGCAGGTCGACGTCCACCAGTGCCTCGATGCTGCTGAGTTGCAGGCGCTCCAACCAGCCACCGCCGTCCACCCGGCTGACACCGACCATGAGCGTGCGATGGGGAGCATCGTCGAAGCCACCACCGGACCGACGAATCAGCAGGACACGCGCCGGCAGGGTCCGCGACAGGTCGTGGAGGTGCCGTGCGGTCTCCGGGGGCAGCGCGGATTCGTTTGGCGCGTCGCGCCCCCATCCGCCGGGTTGCTCCACGAGCACCCAGCGCCGGGCACGTGACGCGGTTCCCCCGATCGGCCCGGGATCCGCGCGCGAGATGTCCGCGCAGAAGTCAGGCACCAGCGCGGTCGATCTGGAGCAGGCCCTCGCGGATCAGTCGGCGACACAGGACGAGGCGGCTGTCCACGTCCAGGTGGTCGTCCAGATCCCTCGGTTGCAGACGGCCGGCATCGAGCACATGCTGCACCGCCGGAGCGACTGCCGCCGGCAACGACAGGCGGCGGTCCGCCAGCACCACCTCGACGCGGTCGGCCGCGACCCCGCCATGCGTGTCCGCCGTAGCGACGCGGGCGATCACACCGTCCCGGCGACGGAGGCGAGCGCGGTCATCCATCTGATCGAGTGTCAGGATGTCCAGCAGGCCCCCCGTCCGGTCGACCGGCCGCGAGGACCAGAACCGGTCCGCCTCGCGGTGGACCGCATCCGGGATGGTTCGACGGTCGGCCAGGCGCTCTGCCACCGTCGCCAGCAGCGTGGCCACCTCGTCCTCCAGCACGTCGGGGTGTTCCGCCCAGGAGACGGGCAGAGGACGATCGAGCGGTTCGATCGTGGACATCGCCTCGGTGACGGCCTGCTCGACCACCTGGCGCCAGGAGATGGTCCGGACCCCCAGGGTCAGGTGCAGCGACGGCTCGCCGACCGTCTGCGCCGCGTGTCGCGTCCCGGCCGGGAGGTAGAGGACGTCATCCGGTTGCAGCGACAGGTCCCAGGCCGCGCCGCCATCGGGAGGATGGACCACCCACCGCTTGGTGCCGTACCGCTGCACGGCGAAGACGTCGTGTGGATCCTCGTGCAGGTTGAGCCCCTGCGCCACGGGAGGCGTCAGGTACGCGTTGGCCTGGACGGGATGGGTGAGGGTCCGTTCGAGGTCCCGACAGAACGCGGCGACGGGTGGGAACGACCGGTGCAGTCCCTGCAGGACCAGCGTGGCACCGTCCGCCACCTCACGGTGCACCGCGGCCGGATCGATCAGGTCGGACACGGGCCGTGACCCGATCCGCACCCGCCGGGTGACGCGCGCCTGGGGCAGCGTCTTCCCCTGCTTGACGAGCCGAAAGGACGGGATCCGCAGGCCGCTCCCGGCCACCAGTCGGTCGACGTCTTCGATCGTCAGGAGGCCGATGTCCCGTTCGCCGCCGGCCTCCCCGGCGACTGCCGCCGCCTCGACGTGGCGGTCGGCCGCAGCCACGTACCGGGGCAGTCGGCCCCACTCGGCATCGAGGAACCCGGCGGCCTCACCGACCAGGCGCGTCAACGCGGTTGCGTCGACCACCGATCAGGCGTCGGTGCCGTCGGCGTCCGTGCTGTCGGCCGCGTCACCGTCCGAACTGTCCGCCGCGTCACCGTCCGAACTGTCCGCCGCGTCACCGTCGGAACTGTCCGCCGCGTCACCGTCGGAACTGTCCGCCGCGTCACCGTCCGAACTGTCCGTGGCGTCGCCATCGGACTGGTCAGCCGCGTCACCGTCGTTGGTCGGAGCCGCTGGGCCCGTGCCCACCGTCGTGATGTCATCGTCGGTCAGTCCTTCAACACGCATGGTGATCCTCCGGTTGTCTGTCCCGTCCGTCGTTCGATTCCCGACGGCCATTCATCGTGCCTGCCATCGTAGGGAGGGACGCACCGCCCGTCCTGGCCATCGGGGCACGGCTGAGTACATGACCGGTCGATAGCGTGAGATCCGGTGCGACCCGGAGCGTGGACGTGCCAGCCACCGAGAACCCGTCACCTGCCACGCCGCAAGCAACGGGCGATGACCTGGCGTTCCCGTCGGCGACCGCCGTCGCGGTACTCGGGGACCGGACACGGCGCGATGCGGACGCGGCCGATGCGCAGACGTCGTCCATGGCCGACCACGGGGCCGCGTTCGACGATCACAGCGTGGCGCCGTTGCTCGCGGCCGGAGCGATCCCCCTGGGCACGACCAACGTTCCCGAGTTCGGGGCGATCGGCCCTACGGACACGAAACTCCTGGGCCGCTGCGCGACACCGTGGGATCCCGCGCGCGACGCCGGCGGATCGTTGGACGGCCGTGGGACGAGGCGGGTCTGTCGCGACTGGCAGCGAACGGGCTCACCAGTCAGGTGCTCGTGCGCGCGACGTCGTCCACGACGGTGGAGGTCGCGGTGCGGTTCACGCACCCCCGTCGACGGGACGTGGAGCGGTCCGTCGGCCCGCTTCGGATCAGCGGACGGCCCGGGCAGGATCCTTCGCGTCGCTGACCACTCCACCAGCGTGGGCGGAACCGTACGTGCCACGTTGCCAGAACCTGGGCACGTACCCCGTGCTCGTCAGCGGCCACGATGGCACGCGGATTCGTGACCAACCCTGATCGCTGGTGCCTTTCGGCTCAGGACATGACGTCACCGGACGCGTAGGGTCAGCGTCCCGCCCAGATCCCTGCTCGAGGTGTCCGTCGTGCCGTCGAACGTGCAGCGCATCCGGACGCCCCTTCCCCGACCAACGGTTCTGCAGCGGTCTGGCGTGGGCGTGGGTCTGGTCGCGTTCTTCCTGCCCCTGCTGATCGACATCCCCGGGTTGGAGCCGGCCGGGGAACGGATGCTCGCGATCTTCCTCCTGGCGATCGTGCTCTGGGTGACCGAGGCGATCCCGTTGGTGGCCACCGCCGTCCTGGTGATCCTGCTGGAGGTCCTCATGATCTCCGACCAGGCACTCGTCGCGCTGCCCGGAGATGTGCTCAGAGCCAGCGACTACTTCGCGACGTTGGCCGACCCGGTCATCGTGCTGTTCCTCGGCGGCTTCATGATCGCTGATGGCGCGGCCAAGTTCGACCTGGATCGCAATCTGGCGGCGGTCATGCTGCGTCCTTTCGCCGGCAACGCCCGGCGAAGCGTGCTGGGACTGATGCTGATCACGGCCACGCTGTCGATGTTCGTCTCGAACACCGCCACGACGGCCACGATGTTCGCGGTGGTCATCCCGATCCTCGCCGTGCTGCCGGCCGGTCCTTCGCGTACCGGCCTGGCATTGGCCGTACCAGTAGCCGCGAACGTCGGCGGCATCGGCACACCGGTCGGCAGCCCACCCAACGCGATCGCCCTCGGTGCGCTCGAAGCCCGGGGCGAAGGGGTGTCGTTTCTCGGATGGATGCTGTTGGCGGTCCCGCTGATGATCGTCGTGCTGCTGTTCGCCTGGTGGTTCCTGACGCGGCGCTACATCGCCGCCGACACGCCGATGACGTTGGACCTGTCCTCGTCCTTCGACCGGAGCCCGGCGGCCGTGGTGTTCTACGTCGTCGCCGGCGGCACGGTGCTGCTGTGGCTGACGGAGCCGCTACACGGGATCTCGTCGTCCACCGTCGGGTTCATCCCCGTCGTCGCGCTGCTGGCGACCCAGGTCATGGGCGGCGACGACATCAAGGCACTGCAGTGGCCCGTGCTGTGGCTGGTGGCAGGGGGCATCGCTCTGGGCGCGGGCATCGGAGCATCGGGACTCGACGCTTGGCTGCTCGGGATGGTCGTATGGGACGCGCTTCCCCTGACCGTGCTCGTCGCGCTGCTGGTGGCCGTCGGACTCGGCCTGTCGACGGTCATCTCCACCTCGGCAACGGCCAACCTCCTGATCCCTCTGGCCCTCAGCCTCGCCACGGGGCTGCCGATGGATGCCACGGCGATCGGGGTGATCGTCGCCCTCGCCTGCGCATTGGCGATGGCCTGCCCATCTCGACCCCACCCAACGCCGTCGCCTACGCGACCGGGGAGGTCGACACCACCGCCATGGCGACCAGCGGGCTCGTCATCGGCGGGGTCGGCGCCGTCCTGCTCGCGACGGTCATGCCCTGGTTGTGGGATCAGTTGGGACTGCTGTGACGACGCCACCGACACCCCACACCGCGCCGACGACCGGCGACATCGCCGATCTTCCGTCGGCGCAAACGCTTCGCACGATCGTTGTCGCTGACGAACGGTTGTGGCCTGCTGTCGCACACGAACTGCGCACGTCGGGGGACGCCGACCCACCGGGGATCGGCGACCTCACCGAGGTGGTGATCGTGCACGATGTGGTGTCGGCCTTGGACATCGCGGCCACGGCACCACCGGATACCGTTCCGCTGATCGTCATCAGCAACCGGCTGGGATCGGTCGACGCCACCACTGATCTGCTGGAATCCTCGCCGGTTCTGCAGGCAGCCTCGACACTTCTGATCACCGACCAGGCCGTCCACGAGGACGCGGCGCAGGCCATCGACCGGGACCGCCTGGACGCCGTGGTCGCGATTCCCTGGACGACCGGGACGTTGGGATTCCACGCCCGCTCGCAAGTGGCCCGTTGGCTCCGCGACAACCGGCCGGACGATGCCCGGAACGACGTGCTCGTCGACGAACACGATCGGCCCCTGGAACTCCCCGACAGCGAGCTGCTGCGCGACCTGGAGCGCGACCCGGGAACGGTGACTGATCGCCTCGTCGCCGCCATCGAACGGGTGCTTGGCCCCCGCCCCCGGTTGCGATTGCCGCCCGGCATCCGACTGACCCACCAGGATGCCGGCGTCAACGGCGTCCTGATCGTCCTCCGCGGCAGCGTCGCACTGGACCGGCGGACACCCGTCGGCGACCTGCGGCTCCACCACGATTCGACCGGTCCGGTGGTCGGGCTCCTGTCGCTCGCACAGCAACGCCGCGCCTTCTTCACCGCCCGTACCACCACGGACGTCGAGGTGGTGCACCTGTCGCTGGAGCAGCTGGACCGCGCACTTCACGCCGAACCCCTGGTCGGTGGCGCGATGGCGGCCGTGTCGATCCGCGCACTCGCGGAGCGACTCCGGCGCGCCGAACAACTACAGGTGCAGAAGATCGAGTTGAACCGCGAACTGGAACAGGAACGCCAACGCCTCGCCGACACGGTGCACCAGCTGGAGCAGGCCCGGCTGGATCTGGTCGAACAGGCCCGCTTCGCCACACTCGGTGAGCTGGCGGCCGGAATCGCGCACGAACTCAACAACCCGGTTGCCGCCCTCACCCGCGCCGCCAGCTACGTCGCCGAGGACGTGACGCGCGTCGTGGAAAGTCACCCCCGACGTGAGGCGATCCGCCAGGCGTTGGCAGCATCGCGCGACCGTCCGCCACGGAGTACGGCGGACGAGCGCACCCTGCGCCGCCAACTCGAAGGGGCTGTTGGCGACCGCGAGTTGGCACGACGGCTACTCGCCGCCGGCGTCACGGACCGCGACGAGGCGGCACGACTGGCCGCCCAGGGCGAACAGGAGCTCGAGCTCATCGAGGCCGCAGCGGGAATCGGCACGGCGATCCGGACCCTGGATGCGGCAGCCGGTCGCATCGGCGCGTTGGTTGCCAGCCTCCGGTCCTACGCCCGACCGGACGGCGATCCCGTCGAAGACGTCGACCTGCACCGCGGTCTCGATGACACGATCCGGCTGACCGCCCATCGCCTGCGAGGAATTGAGATCGAACGGCGATACGGCGCTCTGCCACCGGTTCGGTGCCACCCCGGCCAGCTCGACCAGGTGTGGACCAACCTGCTGGTCAATGCCGCTGAGGAACTGGACGGCGATGGCCGGAGCATCATCACGACCAACGTTCCCGATGCGGCCACCGTGCGGGTCCGGATCACCGACGACGGCCCCGGGATCGAACCGCAGGTACTGGCACGCGTCTTCGAACCCCGCTTCACCACCAAGCAGGGCACGGTGCGATACGGACTCGGCCTGGGCCTTGCGATCGCCCGCCGGATCGTCGAGCAGCACGAAGGATCCATCCGTCTGGACTCGGAGCCCGGTCGGACGACCGCCACCGTGACCCTGCCGATCAGCGGACCACCGGCGACGTACGAGCATCATGACCATGCCCACCCGACCGCAACGGCGGCCCGTCGCATCGACGCGCGGAGGTAGACGATGCAACTCACCGTGTTGAGCCTCGAGGACGAACCTCCGGTTCGCGACGCGTTGGCTCGTGACCTACGTCCGTTCGGCGACCACATCCGTATCGAGGTGGCACAGGATGTCCCCGACGCCTGGCAGGCCATCGACGAGATCGACGGTGACGGGGACCGGCTCGCCGTGGTCCTGGCGGACCATCGGCTGCCGGGGACCAGCGGGGTCGACTTCCTCGTCCAGCTTCGCACCGACGCCCGCACGGTGGCGTCACGGACGGTGCTCGTCACCGGACAGGCGGACCAGCAGGACACGATTCGTGCCATCAACGTCGCCGGACTCGACCACTACATCGCCAAGCCGTGGAATCCCGACGACCTGCGCGCAGTGGTGCGCGAGCAGCTCACGGACTACGTGCTCGAGCACCGGATCGATCCGCTGCCCCACCTGCAGGCGTTGGATGCGGCCAGGGTCATGCCGCTGCTCCGCGAGCGTGGAGACCGCTGATCAGGCGAGCAGCGACAGATCACCGGACAGGATGGTGGCGACCAGCAGCACAACGACCGCGACGACGGCGATCAGCAACCATCGGAACGACTGTCGTGGACCGATCAGCCAGAGGCCAGGTACCAGGGCGGCGACGACAGCGGCCGGCAGCAGGACGCGGAGCGCCGGCCCTGCCTCACGTGCGCCGACAGCGACTGCCACGCCCGCTCCCCCGAATGCGACGGCGGCCAGGACGCGTGCTCGCGATGCACCCAGCCGGACCACCGCGCCTCCCAGCCCGGCGGCACGATCGATGTCGAGGTCGCGCAGGCCATTGACCAGGTGCGCTCCCGCCGCCACGGCAGCGAACGCGGCGACCGCCCAGACCGTGGGCGCGCCGGTGGGGTCGGCGACGCGGACGATGAACACGGGGAAC
>JBDNIX010000325.1:0-4232 GCA_041688045.1 Nitriliruptoraceae bacterium | reverse complement strand
CTGCGTGCCCGCATGCCGGAGCTGCGCAAGCGCGAGACCACCGTCCGTGCCCAGCTCGCCGCGCTCGACGCCCAGCTCGTCGACCACCCGACCTACCTCAAGCCCCGCGAGAACCTCGACAGCTTCCTCACCCGACTGCGCAAATCCATCGACCGCGCCGACGACGGCGACCGCCAGCGCGTGCTGCGCGCTGTGGTCCGCGAGATCCTCGTCGGCCCCGACGGGATCACCATCCACCACTCCATCCCCCCACCATCACCATCCACCTCTCCATCCCCCCCACCCACGGGGGCAGCGATGGCGGTCGCCACAGCGGCGGTGGGATCAGCGGCGACGGCGGCGGAAGCGGCCACAACGACGGTGGGAGCCTCCCGAACGGCGGCGGTGCGCCCGGCCCGAGCCCGGATTGCCTCTTGCGTGGGAGGACTCATGACGTTGTTGCTGGCGAACGGCGCGACGCAGGAGCCCCCGACACCTACCCGCGCTGCGCGCTACTACGTCTGAGCGCTGTCGAGGAGAGCTCGAGGCAGTCGGGGTGTGTCTCGGGGGCATGGGTCGCCGGCTCCGCGCGACGCTGGACGATGAGGTCGGCCACGAGACCGGTCCACCCGGTCTGGTGCGACGCGCCGAGGCCGGCACCGGTGTCGCACGAGACCGGTCCACCCGGTCTGGTGCGACGCGCCGAGGCCGGCACCGGTGTCGCCGTGGAAGTACTCGTGGAGCAGCAGGCGGTCGTGCCAGACCTGATCGGTCTGGGGGCGCTCGGCGTCACCGAAGGCGGGACGGCGTCCGTCCGCGTCGTCCAGGAACAGGCTGACGAGCCGACGCGACAGGACGTCGACGATCTTGCCGAGGTCGACCAGCCGCCCCGACCCGGTCGGCAGCTCGACGGTGAGGTCGTCGCCGCAGAAGCGGTGGAAGCGACGCAGCGACTCGATGACGAGGTAGTTGACCGGGAATCACACCGGCCCGCGTCAGTTGGAGTTGCCGCCGAACAGCCCGGTCGTGGACTCTCCCGGCTCGTACCCGACGGTCGCCCGGCTGCCCGCCAGTTCCAGTGTGAAGGGGACGTCGCGGTGGTGCCGTGACAGTGCCCGGACGCCGTACGGCGACAGGAACTCGTCCTCGTCCAGCATCCGCACCAGGATCCGGCGGAGACGTTCGGGCGAGACGACCGACAGAAGTCGCCCCTCGTGCCCTTCAAGCCGGTGCACGTGGCCGATCACGTCGCGGTACTGGGGCTCGTGGTCGAGGAACCAGGCGAATGCTCCGCGAAGAACGGCAGGCGCTCCTGGGTGGCCCGGCCCAGGGTCGTCACGGCGAACAGCGGGATCAGCCCGACCATGGAACACACCTCGAGTGCGACGCTGCTGCCGTCGTCGCAGCGCAGCTGGTCGTAGTAGAACCCGCCGGTCTCGTCCCACAACCCCTGGTCGTGCATGGCGGCGGCGATGGAGGCGAAATGCTCGTTGAACTTGACCGCCGGGTCCTCGTCGGTCGGGTCGTGGTCGGCCAGCACGAGCGCCATCTCGGGCAGGTTGAGGCAGTACGCGGCCATCCAGGCCGTGCCGTCGGACTGCTCGAGTCGGATCCCCTCGGGCAGGGTGGAGGACCGGTCGATCGGGCCGATGTTGTCCAGTCCGAGGAACCCGCCCTCGAAGACGTTGTCGCCGTGCGTGTCCTTGCGGTTCACCCACCAGCTGAAGTTGAGCAGCTGTTTGTGCATGACCGGCTCGAGGAACTCGAAGTCGTCGCTCCCGTCGATCTCGAACACGTGCAGGGCGGCCCAGGCGTGGACCGGGGGTTGACGTCCCCGAAGGCCCACTCGTAGGCGGGCAGCTGCCCGTTTGGGTGCATGTACCACTCGCGGCAGAGCAGCAGCAGCTGTCCCCTCGCCAAGGCGGGGTCGAGGTGGGCGAGCGCGACCGTGTGGAAGGCCAGGTCCTACGCCGCGAACCACGGGTGCTCCCACGGGTCGGGCATGGAGATGACGTCGTGGGTGTTGAGGTCCCGCCAGGCCGCGTTCCTGCCCCGGTCGCGCCCCGCCGCCGGCGCCGGCGCGGCGGGGGCCAGCGAACGGTAGAACGTGTCGGCCTCGCGCTCACGGCGCTGCATGGCCCCGTCCCACGACCGTCCGAGCTCGGAGGCGTCCTCCGGCGACAGCCGCAGGCGCAGCTCGGTGCTGCCGCCGGCGGGAACGATCGGTAGCGCATGCCGCCTTCGTGCCCGTCCGATCGGGGTTGACCGTCGCCAGGCCGTGGACTACGTGGTTGCCGATCGCATCCGCCGATCGCATCCTTCGGGAAGGCCGCGCCGTCGGTCCCCCACAGCCAGCGGGCGTTGGTCTCGTTGTCGCAGAACAGCGGGTCGGGGGCGCCCTCGCCGCGAGTCGCATCCGGCCGAGGTCGGGGTGGTCGGCGACGATCGAGGCGGGGCGGTCCGTCGACAGCGAGGGACGGGCGGTGTCGGGGCCGCCCCACGACCAGGTGTTGCGGAACCACAGCGTCGGCAGCACCTCGAGGCTCGCCTCGTCCGGGCCGGCGTTGCGGACGACCAGACGCTCACAGACGTCGTCCGGGCCGGCCTTGGCGTGCTCGACGGTGTTGTCCCTAGCGGTCCTCGTCAAACACCCGGTGTCGAGGAGCTCGTACTCCTGGCCTGCACGCGTCCGGCTTGCGTTGACCGCCACGAGCTCGTCGTAGGGGAACAGCGTCTGCGGGTAGGCGTACTCCCTCCGCAGCCACGCGTGGCTCGGGGTGGCGTTGAGGTAC
The DNA here is from genome assembly GCA_041688045.1 of Nitriliruptoraceae bacterium. Lineage (GTDB taxonomy): Bacteria > Actinomycetota > Nitriliruptoria > Nitriliruptorales > Nitriliruptoraceae > CSSed11-175R1. The sequence goes on along the minus strand of JBDNIX010000325.1, from coordinate 1,461 downwards.
CACCAGTGCTCCTTGGCGTCCTCGCCGTGGTTGCCCTCGTTGCCGGTCAGGCCGAAGATCCGCCCTTTGAGGATCGGGTCTCGCCCGTTCCAGAACGCGAACGCCAGGCACAGCCGCTGCTCGAGATCGCAGATCCCGGCGAGCCCGTCCTCGCTCCAGCGCTACGCCCGCTCGCTCAGATAGAGGCCCCAGCGGCGCCAGGCGTCGGCGTCCGGCCCGGCGGGAGCCTTGGACCCCGTCGGTGGCCGGGTCGCCGCGGTCGGCCGCCGACGTGTTCACGGGGCGAGCACCCCGAGGACGGCTTCGGACACCGCCTGCTGGGTGATCCCGACCTCGGCGAGCGCCTCCGGTCCGGGGGCCGACAGCCCGAACCGGTCGACGCCGACGACGACGTCGGCGAACTCCCGCCATCCCTGGCTCGCGCCGGCCTCGACGGAGACGGTCGGTATACCCGGGGGCACGAGGATGTGGCGTTCCGACACCGGACGCGCGCGGAACCGCTCCCAGCTCGGTAGGGAGACCACACGGCAGGCCACGTCCTGCCCGGCCAGCAGATCACGCGCCGCGAGCGCGACGTGGACCTCCGAGCCGGTGGCGAGGACGGTCGCCTGGTCTCCGTCGGCGATGACGGCTCCGGCGACGTCGACCCGGGTCGTCGGTAGGGCCGGGAGGCTCTGGCGCGAGAGCACCAGGGCGGAGGGTCCGTCGACCTCGAGGGCGGCGCGCCACGCGGCGGCGGTCTCGTTGCCGTCGGCAGGGCGGAGTACCGTCAGTCCCGGGATGGCGCGCAGACTGGCGAGGTGCTCGATCGGCTGGTGGGTCGGCCCGTCCTCGCCCATCCCGACCGAGTCGTGGGTGAACACGTACACGACGGGCAGTCCCATGAGCGCCGAGAGGCGTATGGCGGGCCGGAGGTAGTCGCTGAACACCAGGAAGGTGGCGCCGAAGGGCCCAGGACTCCTGACTTAGGACGGTAAATCCGCAGGTCAAACGGTTTACGTCCCACACTTTCGCCTTCATATCTGCGATAATGAACGCAGAGAAACGGGACGATTGTGAGGGGTTCGGATGGCTGCGAAGATCACCAGGTTGAGCCAGGGTCCGCCCCTGCCGGTGCCCCGTGAGGACGCCCGTGTGGTCGCGGTGGGCGTGGAGCTGGTCGAAGACACCGACGGTGCCGGAGCGGTGTTCGTGTGGGGCAACGCGGCGTGGTGCTGGCAAGCCCGCGACGCGGCTGGCCGCCGGCTGGCCGCGGTGCAGATGGTCGCCACGGATGCGGCCTCCCAACGGCAGGTCGCTGCGGCGTTTGGGGTGAACGAGACGACGCTGTGGCGCTGGCGCAGCGACTACGACGCGGGCGGGGTGACCGCGCTGGCGGTGCAGGCCAAGGGGCCACGAGGCGCCTCCAAGCTGACCGAGGCGAAGGTCGCCGAGATCGTCGCGGTGCGGGGCGAGGGGTTG